>NZ_JBEZEB010000006.1:356191-398171 GCF_040648615.1 Catellatospora sp. NPDC049111
CCGCCGCTGGGGCCCGCGATCGGGGGGCCCCCCCGCGGGGGGGCGCCCCCCCGCCCCCCCCCCCCCCACCACCGGTGCGGTCAGGGCTGACGGCCGGTCAGGTCACCGGTAGCCCGCCGCGACGATGTTCGCCTGGACGGCGTTCTCGACCGCGTCGGACGGGTAGCCCGCGACCATCGCGCCCTCGTAGAACGTGCCCGCGCTGGCGTTGGCTCCGCCGTCGGGCTTGCAGCAGTCACCGCCGCTGCCCAGCACGATGGCGCCCTGCTTCTTCATCGGGCTGTACCCGCTGGGAAGCGCGCCGTCCCACAGCGTGTACAGGCTGCCCGACTGGGCGTTGCTGCCCTTGATCGCGAATCGCGAGACGCCGTTGTTCTTCAGCGTCGCCGTGACGAACTTGCTGGTGAACGCCCGCTGGTTCGGGTTCCAGGTGCTGCTGCCGCCCGGGAACAGGCCCCATTCGAGATCGGCCTGCACCCAGGGTCCGGAGCCGGAGCAGCCGCCGAACCAGCAACTGGTGCCGAAGTAGATCGCGTCCATGGCGCCGGCCGCGTCGGCCTTGCGGGTGGTCTCGCTGTTGCCGTAGTCGAAGCAGCAGCCGCTGTTGACGTGGGTGCCGCTGGTGACCATGTACATGCCCTCGGGCGCGCTGCCGGTCGGGACACCGGTCAGGTGGCCGTCGCGCCAGTAGCTGTTGCCGGGGTTGATGTACAGCGAGTAGGCCTTGCTGCCGCCGACCGTCAGCGACTCGGTCGTCGCCACGGCCGGACGGCTCTGCGGTGACCCGGGGACCACGCTGGAGCCCTGATACCACAGGTCGTTACCGCGCCCGGACTGGTCGAACAGCACCGTGATGACGCAGGTGGTGTTGGCGCAGAACGAGTCCTGCGCCGCCGCGTTGGCGACACCGCCGGTGCTCAGCACGCCGATGTTGCGGGTGGTGCTGTCCGAGGCGCGCCTGACCTGGTACAGGTTGCCGCTGTAGGCCTGGTACAGGGCCCGGGTGGTGCTGTGCGCCGCGATGCAGGGCGTGCCGCCCGCACCGTAGATGTCGCACGGGCCGCCGCCCGGGGGAGGTGCCGAGGTCGTCGGGGTCGGGCTCGGGGTGCCCAGCACCGACTGCGCCCACTGCTGGTTGGCCCCGCCGTGGCAGGCCCAGAGCAGGATCTTCGTGCCGTTGGCGGTCGCCGCGGCGTTGGCGTCCAGGCACAGGCCCGACTGCACGCCGGTGATGGTGCCGTTGGTGTTGACGTTCCACTGCTGGTTGTTCTGGCCGTTGCAGTCCCAGATGATGACCTGCGTGCCGTTGGCCGTGCCCCGCCCGGAGGCGTCGAGGCACTTGTTGCCGTAGACCATCAGCTGGCCCGACGTGGTGAGGGTCCAGGCCTGGCCGGCGGAGTTGTTGCAATCCCACAGCTGGGTCTGCAGGCCGTTGCCGGTGCTGGAGTTGGGCACCTCCAGACACCGGCCGGACGGGCCGCCGACGATCCGGGTGGGCGTGCCGACCGTCGCCGCCTGCGCGACTTCGGCCTGCACGGCGACGACCACGCCCGCGGACACCAGGGCCAGGGCCAGGGTGGCGGCCGCCGCCCACCGGGAGCGGCCTTTGCTCACATGAACCATCGGGTCACCTCACACAGCTCGGGTACGGATCGGGGCCGCATCAGGGCAGGGTCCACTTCTGGTTGTTGCCGCCGTTGCAGGTCCACAGCGCCACGACGGTGCCGTCGGCGGAGTTGTTGCCGGACACGTCCAGGCACTTGCCCGACTGCGGGTTGCGCAGCGACTGGTCCGAACTCTGGTAGGTCCAGTTCTGCGCCGCGCCACCCGTGCACGTCCACAACTGGATCTTCGTGCCGTTGGCGGTCCCGCCCCCGCTGACGTCCAGGCACTTGCCGAGCGCCCGCAGCGTCGAACCCGACACCGTCCACGTCTGCGGCGCACCGCCGTTGCACGTGTACAACTGGATCTGCGTGCCGTCGGCCGACGAACCGCCGCGCACGTCCAGGCACTTGCCCGCCAGGCCCTTGACGGGACCGGTGCCCGTGGAGGCGGTGCCCTTGACCAGGACGAACTCGTCCACGTCGAAGAGGAAGCCGCTCGATCCGGTGAAGGTCAGGTACACGTTCTGGGTGCTCGACGGGACGCCCGACAGGGTCGTGGTGACGTTCTGGAAGTTCGTCCAGCTGCCGGTGTTGGGCACGGTGACCGAGCCGAGCACCGTCCCGGTGGTCGAACCGGTCCGGACCTGGATCGTGCCGCCGGAGCCCGCGGACGCCACCCGGGCCCGGAACGAGGTGGTGCCGGTCAGGTCGAGGCTGTTGTACGCCGCCCAGTCGCCGGACTCGATGTTGCCCAGGACCTGGCCGCCGTTGGCGCCCGACTTGGACAGCGCCGAGACACCGCTCGCGGAGGAGAACGACTCGGCCTGGCGGGTGATGTCGCCGGTCGGCGTCGTACCGCCCAGGTCCTTGATCCGGATGTTGCGGAACGAGACGTCGTCGCCCGAGCCGTGGTTCTGGATGCCGATGTAGCCGGCCATCGAGCGGGCCGAGTTGGTGTTCGTGTAGTCGTTGATCTTCGAGCCGTTCAGGAAGACCTGCAACCGCTCCCCTTCGACGAGCAGCTCGAAGGTGTTCCACTCCCCCGGCGGGTTGAGCGCCGCGTCGCGGGCGGTGATGTCGGCGGACTGCAGGGCGTAGATCGCGCCGGTGGTCCGGTCGGCGGAGTCGGTGGCGTCGATCTGGACCTCGTAGCCGTTGTCCAGCGCGCCCTGCGCGGTGCTGCCGGCCGGGAACCCGATGACGACACCGGAGTTGTCGTCGCCCGGCACCCGCCAGTCGAGCTTGAGCGAGTAGTTGACGTACTCGCGGGTGGTGTAGGAGTACATGCCCATGCCACCCGAAGAGGTGAGCGTGGCGTCGGAGTTGCTGAAGCTGCCCGGCCCGGTCTGCGCCCAGCCGGTGGTCGAGCCGTTGTAGAGGGCGGTGTAGCCGGTCTCCGGGCGGCAGTCGGCCTTGGCGCGGCCGGCGGCGTAGCGGATGCCGCCGAGCAGGTGGCTGCGGAACGCCGTCTCGGAGTACGCCGACTGCGAGTGCCCGCCGCCGGTGTAGAAGGACCGGCCGCCGCTGTAGGTCTTGCACCAGGAGTGCGGATGGTCCGAGCCCATCGAGCCGCCGGAGTAGGAGGACTCGTCGACGGTGGCCAGCACCCGGGCGGTGGAGCGGGCATTGGTCTGGTAGTTGTACCACTCCTCGGTGCGGGTCCACGTCGGTGACAGGTGCGCGGTGGCCGGGTGCGCCCGGTTCTCGACCTTGATGTTGGCCTGCTGGATCGACGGGTGGGAGGCGAAGTACGCCCCGACGAGGTTGCCGTAGAACGACCAGCCGTACTCGGTGTCGGCGGCGGAGTGCACGCCGACGAAGCCGCCGCCGGAGCCGATGTAGGACTCGAACGCGGTCTGCTGGCTGGCGTTGAGCACGTCGCCGGTGGTGTTGAGGAAGACGACCGCCTCGTACTGGGCGAGGTTGCCGGTGGTGAAGGCGGAGGCGTCCTCGGTGGCGGTGACGGTGAAGTTGTTGGCCGAGCCGAGCGACTGGATCGCCGAGATGCCGGCGGCGATCGAGTCGTGCCGGAAGCCGGCGGTCTTCGAGAAGACGAGCACGTCATAGGCGGCGTCCGCGGCGACGGCCGGGGTGGCCGAGGCAGTGGTGGCGAGGACGGCGAGGACGGCGGTGGCCGCGCCGAGGGCGGGTCGCAGGAGTCTGCGCATGGTGGCTCTCCTTGGGAGGGAAGGTGAGGCAGGGCCCCGCACCGGCGTGGGAGCGCCGGTGCGGGGCCCCCGGATCAGGGCAGGGTCCACTTCTGGTTGTTGCCGCCGTTGCAGGTCCACAGGGCCACGACCGTGCCGTCGGCGGAGTTGTTGCCGGACACGTCCAGGCACTTGCCCGACTGCGGATTACGCAGCGTCTGGTCCGACGACTGGTAGGTCCAGTTCTGGGCGGCGCCGCCGGTGCACGTCCACAGCTGGATCTTCGTGCCGTTGGCGGTGCCGCCGCCGTTGACGTCGAGGCACTTGCCGAGCGCCCGCAGCGTCGAACCTGACACCGTCCACGTCTGCGCGGCAGCGCCGTTGCACGTGAGCAGCTGGATCTGCGTGCCGTCGGCCGTCGCGCCGTTGCGCACGTCTAGGCACTTGCCCGCCAGGCCCTTGATCGGGCCGGTTCCCGTGGAGGCCGTGCCGGTGGCCAGGGTGAACGAGTCGACGTCGTACAGGAACCCGGTGCCCGACCCGGCGAAGGTCAGGTACAGGGTGGTGGTGCCGCTCGGCGGGCTGGTGATCGAGCCGGTGACCGTGGCGAAGGTGTCCCACCCGCCGGTGACCGGCACGGTCGCCGAGCCGAGCACGGCGCCGGTGGCCGAGCCGGCCCGGATCTGCAGTGTGCCGCCGCTGCCCGCGGAGGAGACGCGGGCGCTGAAGCCCGTCACGTTGCTGATCCGGTACGGCTGGAACGCGATCCAGTCCCCGTTGTTGATGTCACCGACGGTCTTGCCGCCCTCGGCGGCGCTCTTGTCGAAGGTGGCGACCCCGGACGAGGTCTTGAAGTGCTCGGCCTGCCGCTTGCGCGGCTGCAGGGTGTGCTGGGTGTGCGTGGTCAGGCCGCCCGCGTCGGTGTACTCGGCGTCGAAGACCCCGAAGATGTTCGCGGCGTCGTCGTGCTCGCCGTCGACGGGGACCGCGATCGACCCGCTGCAGCCGCTCTGCGAGGTGATCTGGTGGCCGTGGCTGTCGTGGCCGAGCACGTAGGTCATCTTGACCTTGGTGCAGTCGATGGTGCCGTCCTCGGGATCGGACACCGTGATGCTGAACGGCACGGTCTCCCCGAAGCTGAACAGCTGCCCGTTGGCGGGGCTGTTGATGGTGACCGTCGGCGCGGTGTTGCCGACGCCGATCTGCACGCTCGCCGAGCCGGTCGCGCCCTGCGGGTCCCGGACCGTCAGCGTGGCGTTGTACGTGCCGTTGGCGCTGTAGGTCTTGGACGGGTTGGCGGACGTGGAGGTCGTGCCGTCGCCGAACGCCCAGGAGTACGTCAGCGTCCCGCCCTCGGGGTCCGACGATCCCGACGAGGAGAAGTTGACCGTCAGCGGGGCCGCGCCGGAGGTCCGGTCGGCGCTCGCCACGGCGGTCGGGGCCCGGTTGCCGCTGCCCACGTAGTCGTAGCGGTACAGCGCCGAGTTGGCGTCGCCGTTGTAGTAGCCGGTGCCGTAGTCCAGCACGTACAGTGCGCCGTCGGGCCCGAAGGCCATGTCCATGACCTGCTTGCCGTTCCACGGGAACGTCTCGATGTTGCCGCGGCTGCCGTCGGAGTTGACGTGGATCGGCTTGACCCAGCCCCGGCCGAACTCGCCGGCGAAGAACTGCCCGTCGAAACCCTGCGGGAACTTGGTGCTCGACGACGACGAGGCGTCGTAGCGGTAGACCGGGCCGCCCATCGGCGACTCCGAGCCGCTGCCGAACTCCGACGGACTGCCGGAGTCGCCGGCGTACCGGATCCAGGCCGTCTTGGCCGCCGGCAGGGTCGTCAGACCGGTGTTGCGGAACGAGTTGTTGGTCGGGCCGCCGCCGCAGTTGTACTTCGATCCGGCGCTGTTGCTCGCGAAGTCCCACTCGGCGTAGGTCTCGCTGGAGCTGTTGGTGCCGGTGCAGTACGGCCAGCCGTAGAAGCCCGGCCCGGTGACCCGGTTGAACTCGACCTGCCCGCTCGGGCCGCGGCTGGTGGTGCTGCCGGAGTCCGGGCCGTAGTCGCCGACGTAGACCACGCCGGTGGCCTTGTCGACGCTGATCCGGAACGGGTTGCGGAAACCCATCGCGTAGATCTCCGGCCGGGTCCGGCTGTCGGAGTCGACGAACATGTTGCCGTCGGGGATCGAGTACGACCCGTTCGCGTTCACCTTGATCCGCAGGATCTTGCCGCGCAGGTCGTTGGTGTTGGCCGCGGAGCGCTGAGCGTCATAGGCGGGGTTGCGGTTGGTGCGCTCGTCGAGCGGGGCGAACCCGGCGGACTCGAACGGGTTGGTGTCGTCACCGGTGGACAGGTACAGGTTGCCCGCCGCGTCGAAGTCGATGTCGCCGCCGGTGTGGCAGCAGATGCCCCGGTCCGCGGCGACGTCCAGGATGTCGACCTTGCTGGACTGGTTGACGGTGAAGTCGGAGTTCAGCGTGAACCGGGACAGCCGGTTGACGCCCTGCCACGCCGACCAGTTG
This sequence comes from Catellatospora sp. NPDC049111, assembly GCF_040648615.1. Lineage (NCBI taxonomy): Bacteria > Bacillati > Actinomycetota > Actinomycetes > Micromonosporales > Micromonosporaceae > Catellatospora > Catellatospora sp. NPDC049111. The sequence continues at coordinate 362,457 of NZ_JBEZEB010000006.1, forward strand.
CTGCCGGTGCTGGGCGCGTCGCCGCTCGGGGTCGACAGCGGCGGGGCGTAGTAGAGGTAGATGAACCGGTTGCTGGCGAAGTTGGGGTCGACCCCGACGCCCTGCAGGCCTTCCTCGTCGTGACTGTAGACCGAGATGGTGCCGACCACGGCCGTGTTGCCGGACGCGTCGGTGCGGCGCAGGGTGCCGTTGCGGGCGGTGTGCAGGACCGAGCGGTCGGGCAGCACGGCGAGCGTCATCGGCTCGCCCATCTCGGACACTCCCTTGGCGAGGGTGACCTGCTGGTAGTCGGTGCTGACAATGGTGTGCGCCTGCGCCGGCGCGGGGCCGCCGAGTTCCGCGGGGGCCGTGGCGAGGATGGCGGTGGCACCGGATGTGGCCAGCAGCAGCGTCAGCGCTGCGGGAAACCATCGTCTGGCGCGGTGCGGGGGGAGGCCGTCCCTGGTGGACATGTGGACCCTTCCTGACGAGTGAAGGCCAGGGCGGGCACGAGCCGCCGTGGCGGAGATGCTCCTGCCGGCCCGCCGCGCCCGACAGGTGGCGACCCATGACGGCGGAATGGAGCCGTCACGGATCGCCGGTCGATGGGTCCCGCGCCGCCGGTACACCCTCGACGAAACAAGTTGCCGAACCTGCTGATCTCGCTGTCACATGCTGGTGACAGCCAGGTCATATGACGTGTTATCAGGAAGTCGGCTCGGTCGATGTTATCGGTCACATCATGCTTGTCAACCCACCCGCATGCATCGATCTTCTCCAGTTGATCGGCTCTGCCGTGGAGGGCCCACCTGACCTGCGCACACGCGAAACCTTTTCGTCACATCTTGACTCAAGCGCTGTTATCGTTCACATTCGATTGACCGCGGGATGGTCGGCACCTTCATCCGCAACGGCTGGCAGGGCACCGATCGCGCACCTCAGGCGACCGGGCCAGGTGTGCGGCGTGCTCAGACGTCATACAGCGCACTTCACGTTCCGCAGACAAGTCGACCTCCGGCGCAGTCCTCCCCCGCCGCGGCCTCGCACACACGGCGGCCGGGCGTCGCTGAGCACGTTTCCGGACAGGACGTCGCCCGGGGTCGGCGACTTCCGAAGGAGACCTCGTGACACACCCACGGACCCGGCACGGCCTGCGACGGCTCGCCGCCGCCGGCGTCGGCGTGCTGCTCGCGCTCACGCTCGTGCCGGCCGGCGCCGACGCGGACAACCCGATCGTCCAGACGATCTACACCGCCGATCCCGCCCCGCTGGTCCACAACGGCCGGGTGTACCTGTACACCGGCCACGACGAGGACGGGTCCACCTACTTCACGATGAAGGAGTGGCGGGTCTACTCGTCGGCGGACATGGTGAACTGGACCGACCACGGCGTGCCGATGAACCTGTCCACCTTCAGCTGGGCCAGCGCCGACGCCTGGGCCGGGCACGTCGCCTACCGCAACGGCAAGTTCTACTGGTACGTCCCGGTGAAGAACCGGGCGACCGGCGGCATGGCCATCGGCGTGGGCGTGTCCAGCAGCCCCACCGGCCCCTTCACCGACGCCCTCGGACGGCCGCTGGTGGAGAACGGCGAGATCGACCCCAACGTGCTCATCGACGACGACGGCCAGGCCTACCTGTACTGGGGCAACCCGCGCCTGTGGTACGTCCGGCTGAACACCGACATGATCTCGTACTCGGGCAGCCCGACCCAGATCCCGCTGACCACCAGCGGCTACGGCACCCGTAACGGCAACGCCAACCGCCCGACGCTGTACGAGGAAGGCCCCTGGGTCTACAAGCGCAACGGCCTGTACTACAACGTGTTCGCGGCCGAATGCTGCTCGGAGTTCATCGGCTACTCCACCGCGACGGGCCCGACCGGGCCGTGGACCTACCGCGGGACCGTCATGCCGCGCCAGGGCTCCAGCTTCACCAACCACGCCGGCGTCATCGACTTCAACGGCGGCTCGTACTTCTTCTACCACAACGGCGCGCTGCCCGGCGGTGGCGGCTACGCCCGGTCGGTGGCGGTCGAGAAGTTCACCTACAACAGCAACGGCACCATCCCGACGATCAACATGACGAGTTCGGGCGCACCGCAGATCGGCACCCTCAACCCGTACGTGCGCCAGGAGGCCGAGACCATCGCCTGGGAGAGTGGCGTCGAGACCGAGCCCGCCAGCGAGGGCACCCTCGACGTCGGCTGGATCGACAACGGCGACTACATCAAGGTCAAGGGCGTCGCCTTCGGCTCCGGCGCGACCTCCTTCACCGCCCGGGTCGCCTCCGCCGGGGCCGGTGGCAACATCGAGCTGCGGCTGGACAGCACCAGCGGCCCCGTCGTGGGAACGTGCGGGGTGTCCGGCACGGGCGGTTACCAGACCTGGGCGTCGGTCACCTGCGCGGTGTCCGGGGCGACCGGCACCCGTGACCTGTACCTGCGGTTCACCGGCAGCGGCGGCGGCCTGTTCAACGTGAACTGGTGGCAGTTCGGCGGCGGCTCCTCCAGCGGCAACCAGCTGGCCAACGCCGACATGGAGTCGGGCACGACCGGGTGGGCTGTGTTCGGCAGCGGCACCCTCGCGTCGAACACGTCGGTGGTGCACGGCGGCAGCCGGTCGCTGCTGCTCACCGGCCGCACCGCGTCGTGGAACGGCATCCGCCAGGACGTCACCGGCAAGCTCGTCAACGGCAAGAGCTACACCACCAGCGTCTGGGTACGCACCCAGAGCGGCACCCCGTCGGCGAAGGTCACCCTCGCCGTGACCGCCAACGGCTCGACGAGTTACGTGCAGCTCACCCCGGCCGCGACGGTCAACTCCGGCGGCTGGACCCAGCTGACCGGCACTGCCACCGTCTCCTGGACCGGAACCCTGACGGGCGCGAGCCTCTACGTCGAGACGGCCGCGGGCACCGACGGCTACTACCTCGACGACGCCTCCTTCCAGTGACCGTCCTGCCCTGACGGTCACCGAACCGGCCAGTGGCGGTCCACCGGCCGGTTCGGACGAGACGGCGCGCCGCGGGCACCGGAAAGACGCCCGCGGCTCGCGCTGTCGCGCATCCCCACTCCACACGCTCCGGCTCCCATCGACCTCAATATTGCTATGACGTCATACATGTGATGTGATGCACGCCATCGGTTACGCCAGCGTTTCCCGCTGATGACGGCTCACCGCTGCCTGCTGCGCCCCCGCCAGCGGCTCAACTCGTGGAAGGACGCCACTGTGGCTTCTGCACTCCGCCACGCCCGACGACAGACGAAACACCGATCCCGACTGACAGCCCTCTGCGCCGCACTACTCCTCGCCACGTCGACGCTGGCCGCCACTCCCGCGACCGCCGCGGTCATGACGACCCTCTACGTGTCCCCCACCGGATCCGGCACGGCGTGCTCCACGGCGCAACCGTGCTCGCTGACCCAGGCCCAGTCGTCGGTGCGCGGCCTCGCGCCGACGATGAGCGGGGACATCGTGGTCCAGCTCGCCGGCGGCACCTACGCCCTGTCCGCACCGCTGACGTTCACGTCCGCCGACTCGGGCGCCAACGGCTACACCGTGTTCTGGCAGGCCGCGACAGGCGCCCAGCCGGTCATCTCCGGCGGACAGCGGGTCACGGGCTGGACGCAGGTGGACGCCACGCAGAACATCTGGCGCGCCGCCGCGAGCGCCGGTTTCGACACCCGCCAGCTCTACGTCAACGGCCGCATCGCGACCCGGGCCCGCACACAGGTCAACCGCGGCGACTTCACCATGACGACCAGTGGTATGACGTTCACCAACAGCGCGCTGTCGTATCTGAACAACGTCGCCGCCGAAGACCGCATCGAGCTGGAGTCGGTGAACTCGTTCACCGACCGGTACGTGCCCGTGCAGTCCATCAGCAGCAACACGATCACCATGGAACAGCCCGCCTGGAACAACAACACCTTCGGCTACGACACGCTGAGCAGCCCGTTCCGGGCCGGGCCGATGTACCTGGTCAACGCACGTGAGTTCCTCGACGCCGCCGGCGAGTGGTATCTGGACACCTCCGCCGGCCAGCTCTACTACAAGCCGCTGAGCGGCGAGAACATGGCCACCGCCGACGTGCAGCTACCGCGGCTGGAGTCGCTGCTGCGGGTGGGCGGCACCTACGCGGCGCCGGCCCATCACCTGTCCTTCTCCGGCCTGCAGTTCTCGTACACCAGCTGGCTGCAGCCCAACAGCAGCCAGGGCTACGCCGACCAGCAGACCGGCGCGTACATCTACGGCACCTGGTCCCGGCCGTCGAACTGGCTGAGTTCGTGCCAGTCGGGCTGCCCGCAGTTCGAGGCGACCCGGCCCCACTGGCGTCAGATGCCCGCGGCGGTGCAGGTGTCGGCCGCCAACGCGATCAGGTTCACCGGCAACCGGTTCACCAGCCTCGGCCAGGTCGGGCTCGGCATCGGCAACGACGCCAACGCCCACGCCACCGGCGTCGGCCTCGGCGCGGCCGACATCGACGTGATCGGCAACACCTTCGAGCAGATCGCGGCCGGCGCCGTCATCGCCGGCGGCGTGCAGGCCGACGCGCACCACCCCAGCGACTCCCGGATGGTCAACCGCGACATCGTCTACGGCAACAACTCCGTCCACGACGTGGCCATCGACTACCGCAGCCACGTCGGGCTGCTCATCACCTACGCCGCCGACTCGGCCATGACCAACAACGAGGTCTACAACCTGCCCTACACCGGCATCTCGATCGGCTACGGCTGGGGCGCCAACGACGCCGGCGGCGCGCAGGACTACATCGACCGCGGGCTCTACAACTACCAGCCCCGGTACACGACCGCGACGATCGCGGCGAACTACCGCGTGCAGGCCAACCACGTCCACGACGTCATGCGCCAGATGACCGACGGCGCGGCGTTCTACGCGCTGTCCGCGCTGCCGGGCTCGACGATCAGCCAGAACTGGTTTCGCAACACCAACGGCTGGCTCGGGCTGTACTTCGACGAGGGGGCGCGTTATCTGACGGCGTCGAACAACGTGTTCGACAACATCGGCCAGTGGGCCTACGGGCAGCACTGGGCCAACAACAACACCGGCAACCTGACCCTGACCAACAACTGGACCACCAGCACGAACACCAACATCACCAGCGGCTCGCGGGGCAACACCAACACCGGCACGGTGGTCGTCAGCGGCGGGAACTGGCCGACGGCGGCACGCGCGGTCATGGCGTCGGCGGGCGTGCAGACCGGCACCCAGCAGGGCGTCACCATCGTCGGCGGACAGTCGGGACGCTGCGTCGACGTGCCGAACGCCAGCTCTGCCAACGGCACCCAGGTGCAGTTGTGGGACTGCGCGGGCGGCACCGGCCAACGGTGGACCTACACCGCGGGCAAGCAGCTGACCGTCTACGGCAACAAGTGCCTGGACGCCACCGGCCAGGGCACCACCAACGGCACCCGCCTGGTCATCTGGGACTGCAACGGTCAGGCCAACCAGCAGTGGAACGTCAACTCCAACGGCACGATCACCGGCGTGCAGTCGAACCTGTGCGTGGACGCGAGCGGCAACGCCACCGGCAACGGGACCCTGCTGCACCTGTGGGGCTGCCACGGCGGCACGAACCAGCAGTGGACCCTGCGCAGCTGATCGGCGAGCGCACCGCATGACTCGGCCGGCGGGGTCCAGACGTGGACGTCTGGACCCCGCCGGCCGAGTTCCGGTGCGAGCGGATCAGCCCGCCGCCTGCCACAGGCCGGCCGGCACCGGCGTCCGCATTCCTGCCACGGCGGCATCGACGTGCTCGGCTGATCTCATGCCGGAGACGACCGCCGCCACAGCGGGGTGGCGCAGGGGGAACTGCAGCGCGGCGACGGGCAGCGCGGTCTCGTGCTCCCGGCACGTCTCGGCGAGCCGGCGAGCCTGCCAGAGCACCCGGTCCGACGCCGGCGCGTAGTTGAAGTTGCCGCCCTCGACGGGCCATGGCCTGGCAAGGATGCCCGAGTTGAAGGGCGCGGCCGCGACCACGGCGACTCCCCTGCGTTCGCACTCGTCGAGCAGCTGCTCACCCGTCCGGTCGAGCAGGGTGTACCGGCCGGCCAGCATGACGACGTCGAGGTCGGTCTCCAGGACCATGCGCAGCGGCGCCTGCCACTGGTTCATGCCGACGCCGACAGCGCGGATCACACCCTGCTCGCGTAGCGCGATCAGGGCGGGAATCGCCTGGCTGATCGCCTCGTCGACAGCGTCGTCGGGGTCGTGGACGTAGACGATGTCGATACGGTCGAGGCCCAGCCTGGTGAGGCTCTCCTCGATGCTGCGGGCGACGCCGTCGGCGGTGAAGTCCCATACGCGCACCAGGTCGTCGGGGACGTCGAAGCCGCCGGCCGCCAGATCCGAGCCGGTCGGCTCCGGATGCGGGCGAAGCAGCCGCCCGACCTTCGTGGACAGCACGTAGGCCTCGCGCGGGTGAGCGCGCAGCGCCGCGCCCAGCCGCCGCTCGGACAGTCCGAGCCCGTAGTGGGGTGCGGTGTCGAAATGGCGGATCCCCGCCTCCCACGCGACGTCCACGGCCCGTGCGGCGTCGAGGTCGGATCCGGCGTAGCCGAGGTTGCCGATCCCGGCCGCGCCGAACCCGAGCGTGGACACGTTCAGGCCGGTGCGGCCGAGCGGCCGGGTGGGCATCACGGCGGCGGGCGGGTTCACGGCGGCTCCTCTTGATTCAGGTCGAGATCGGCTGGTCAGGGTAATTGCCACACGAGGGGCAGCGGGCCGCGCTGGGACACCGTCATGTCCAGCATCGGGTGGATGACCTGGTGCCAGCGTTCGGTCAGCTCCAGTTTCGCCATCGCGGTCTCCATGCCGTCCCAGTCGTCGCACACCACGGTGTGGAACAGGTCGAGCCCGTCGCGCCAGATGTGCCACGAGTGGACCCCGCTGTCGCGCAGCGCCTGCTCGTGCTCGGGTGAGAGTTTGGCGTGGATGCGTTCATACTCGGCCTCCAGGCCGGGCCTGAGCCGCGTGTGCAGTGCGATCACCTGCATGGATGCTCCTTGCCGAGCGTCGTCGTTTCGGTCACCGGCCCAGCCAGCCGCCGTCGACGGGAACCAGCGTGCCGTGCACGTAGTCGGAGGCGGCCGAGGCGAGGAACACGGCCACCCCGGCGAGGTCGGCCGGGGTGCCCCACCGTCCGGCGGGGATGCGGTCGACGATGGCGGCGTTGCGTACGGGGTCGTCGCGCAGCGCCTGGTTGTTGTCGGTGGCGATGTAGCCGGGCACGATGGCGTTGACGTTGACGCCGTGCGCGGCCCACTCGTTGGCCAGCGCCTTGGTCAGCCCGGCCACGCCCGACTTGGCCGCCGTGTATCCGGGCACGGTGATCCCGCCCTGGAAGCTGAGCAGCGACGCCGTGAAGATGATCTTCCCGGCACGCCGGTCCAGCATCGCCCGCCCGACCTCCCGGGCCAGGACGAACTGGGCGGTGAGGTCGACGGCGAGCACGTGGTCCCAGTCGTCGTCGCTGTGCCGCGCGGCCGGTGCGCGGGCGATCGTGCCGGCGTTGTTGACCAGGATGTCGACCGGCCGCTCCCGGCCCGCGAGATCGGCGGCCAGCTCGGCGACCGCCTCGCGCCGGGCGAAGTCGACCGCGCGCACCTCGCAGCTGCGGCCGTGGGCAGCGACCCGGCGGGCGACCTCGCTGCCGTCCGGTTCGAGCTGGGCGCTGACGGCGATGATGTCGGCTCCGGCACCCGCGAGCGCGTCCGCGACGGCCAGGCCGATGCCGCGGCGGGCCCCGGTGACGACGGCGAGTTTGCCGGTGAGGTCGAACATGGCGGCGCTCACCGGGCGGACCCGCAGTCGAGCAGCACCTTCATGACACCGGCCCCGGATTCCAGGGCGGCGAACGCCTCGCCGACGCGTGCCAGCGGCTCCACGCGGGTGATCAGCTCCGCGGCCGGGATGTGGCCGTCGGCCACCAGCTCGACCGCGGTCGCCATGTCGGGCCGGCTGTAGAGCCGGGCGCCCAGCATGGTCAGTTCGCGCCAGAAGAAGCGGTGCAGGTCGACCTCGCGCGGTGCGGCATGGATCGCCACCATCACCAGGCGGCCGCGGGGGGCCAGGGCCTGCACGGCGGTGGCGACTCCGGCGGCCGCGCCGGAGACCTCGAAGCAGACGGCGGCTCCCTCGCCGCCGGTCCAGTCGCCGATCAGCGCGGTCGTGTCGGCGGTGGTGGGGTCCGCGGTCGTGAAGCCGAGCCGGTCGGCGACGGCCCGCCGCTGCGGGCTGGGCTCCAGGACCAGCACGTCGGCTCCGGTACGCCGGGCGACCACGGCGATGAGCAGACCCACCGGCCCGCCGCCGACCACGACGGCGTGCTCGTCGGCGGTCAGGCCGCTGCGGCGTACGTCGTGCACGGCCACGGCGGTCGGTTCGGCGAGCGCGCCGTGGGCCAGGTCGAGGGTGTCGGGCAGGCGTACCAGCGCCCCTGCGGGCACGTTCCAGCGCTGCTGCATGGACCCGGCGCTGTCGATGCCGATGAAGGTGAGCCGCGGGCAGACGTGCCCGTGCCCGGCGGCGCACGTCACGCACGTGCCGCACGGCAGGACGGGTAGGACGGTGACCGGCTCGCCCGGTGTCCAGCCGTCCACGCCATCACCGAGCCGGGCCACCGTTCCCGACATCTCGTGACCGAGCACCGCGGGCATGGCGACCCGCCGGTCCATGTCGCCGTGCAGGATGTGCAGGTCCGTGCCGCAGATCCCGGTGAATGCGACGTCGATCTGCACCTGCCCTGGACCCGGTGCGGTCTCGGGCACGTCGACGACGCTCAAGCGCCGGTCACCTTCGTATACGGCTCGGTGCATGGCTTCCCTTTCGGCTGAGGCGCTCGCCCTAGTCTGTCCGGATCGGATCAAGCTCAGATATGACATCATATGTTTCGCCGAATGACAACGGCTCACCGCGCACCGGCCGCCACCCGCTTCCACCGACCCTTGGAGCCGCATATGACCCACCCTCCCCGCGAGACGATCATCGACGCGCACCTGCACGTATGGGACCCATCCCGCGGCGTCTACCCCTGGCTCGGCCCCCACCTGGCCCCGATCAACCGCGCCATGGCACTGCCCGAGGTCACGCCCGCACTCGCCGACTACGGCATCGGGGCCGCCGTGCTGGTGCAGTCCGCCGACGACGACTTCGACACCGACCTCATGCTGGAGACCGCACGCTCCGACCGCCGGATCGTCGGCGTCGTCGGCTACGTGCCGCTGCATCAGCCGTCCGTCGCCGCCGACCGGCTGGCCCGCCTGCGCGACGATCCGCTGTTCGTCGGGGTGCGCAACCTGATCCACGAGCGCGAGGACCCGGCCTGGATCCTGCGCCCCGACGTCGACGCCGGGCTCGGCATGCTGGAAGAAGCCGGGGTGCCGTTCGACTTCGTCGCCGCGGGCCCCGCGGCGCTGGGCACCGCCGCCGAGGTCGCCCGCCGCCACCCCGGACTGCACCTGGTCCTGGACCACCTCGGCGCACCTCCGCTGCGGGCCGGACTGGACCACGCCGAGCAGTGGTCACACCACCTGGAGTTCCTCGCCGGCTGTCCCCGGGTGTACGCCAAGCTCTCCGGGCTGTACCTGGGCGACGACCCGGACGGCGAGGCGCTGCGCCGACTGGGCTCCCACCTGCGTACGGCGCTGCGGCTGTTCGGTTCCGAGCGGCTGATGTACGGCGGCGACTGGCCGATCTGCCTGCTCCACGAGTCCTACGGCCGAACCCTCGACCTGGTCCGGCAGGCCCTGTCGGATCTGGACCCCGCGGCATGGCGTGACGTGCTCGGCGGAACCGCCACTCGGGTCTACGGCATCGATCCCGGCCGGGTCAAGGCGACCGGCTCCTGACCGCCGGTGGCCCGGTGCCGCCATCACGGCACCGGGCCCGCTCGGCCGTGCGGACGGCAGGCCGCTTTCACACCGGGCGAGCCAGCTCGCCGACGTCCAGTTGGTACGTGCTGACAGCGGTCGCCGCGAAGACGTCCGGGTGCAGGCCGCCGAACGGCCAGGAGATCGCCCGCAGCGCCTCGGCATAGGTCGCCGCCAGCCGGCACATCGGCCAGTCCGAGCCGAACATCAGCCGCCGCACGCCGAAGACCTGCACCGCGTGCTCCACATAGGGCCGCAGGTCGTCCACCGACCACCGGTCCCAGTGCGCCAGCGTCACCAGGCCGCTGAGCTTGGCACGCACGTTGTCGCACGCGGCGACCGGCGCGATCTCCCACTGCCACTCGGTCAGGCCTTCGACGCCGCCGGTCACCCAGGGCGACCCGGCCTGCTGGAGCACGATCCGGGCGTGCGGCATCGCCTGGGCCAGCCGCGCCACGGAAGGCAGCTGCTCGGCCCGCACCGCCAGCTCGATCGCCAGGCCGCACTCGGCCACCGTCGCCAGACCCGCGCGCACGGCCGGTCGGTCGAGATAGTCCTCGGGCAATTCGTACACCCGCTCGTGCAGCGCGACGAGCCGGTGCCCGCCGGGTTCGGCCCGGTGTTTGCCGAGGATCTCACCGAGATCGGGGTCGGCCAGCGGGGCCCAGCCCACCACACCCACCACCCACGGCGTCCAGGCCGCGACCTCCAGGCACCGGGTGGTCTCGGCCGAGGTGACGCCCGCGGCCTCGACCAGCACGCAGGCGTCGACCTCCGACTCGTTGAGCTGCGCCTTCAGCTCGCCGACGCCGTGGTCGCGCCGGATGGGGGCGTATTCGGCGGCGGCGAGCCGGCGGTTGTCCGCCGACCACAGCTGCACATGCGCGTCGACGATCACCTGTGCCGCCCGCGGTCGCCCGTGGCGGGGCCGGCCGAATCCTGCTCCTGCACTTCGGTACTCCGTATCGTCGTGAAGAGCGGCGCTGGCCGGCCTTCAGTCCGGTCGGGTGGGACGCCGGCCCGCACGCGGCGGGGTGCGGGCCGGCGCCGTCTGGTGCTCGACGGGCTGAGACGGCACGATCCTTTGCGGACGGCGCGTATTTACCCGAGCGAAACACTCTGGCCGCAACCTCATCATACGTATGACGTCATAGCAAGACCTGATCGAAGAATTGTGACTCGATCCGAATCAGAGGGTGCGCCATCGCGAGCGCCGGGGCTGGACAGCACCTGCTCAGACAACGCGACCGACCTGCCGGGCAGGTCGGTCGCGTGGGGAATGCGGACAACGCCGGAAACGCTCCGGCCGCGCCTTCGGTCAGCGGGCCGACTGGCGGCGTGGTGCCGGAGCCGGGGCCTCCGCGTCGGTCTGGGGACGCCGACGGCTCCACGAGCCGGTGATGTGCGCGCGCATCGTCGCGGCGGCGGCGGCGGGGTCCTTGGCCAGGATGGCGTCGTGGATCGCCTGGTGCTCGTCCAGGGTCTGGCGCACCACCGCTTCGTTGTACTCGCCGTGGTAGCGCATGCTGCCGCGAGCCTTGTCGTGGATGCTGTTGACGATCGCGCGGCCGAGCCGGTTGCGCGAGGCGGCCATGACCATGTCGTGGAAGTGCGCGTCGGCGGCCGCGAACTCCGGCACGTTGTCCTTCTTCGAGCGCATGAGTTCGAGGGAGGCGCTGATGCGCAGCCTGTCCTCGGCGGTGTGCGAGGTCGCCGCGGCGGCGGCCATGTCGGCCTCCAGCGCCGTGCGCGTGGCCACCAGCTCGTCCAGGAAGGACAGGTTGGCGTCGTGGGCGATGATCGCGGTGAGCACGACGTCGTCGAGCAGGTTCCACTGCCGCGGGTCGGTGACCTGGGTCCCCCGGCCGTGCTCGATGCGGACCAGGCCCTTCTCCTGCACCACCTTGACGGATTCGCGGATCACGGTCCGGCTGACGCCGAACTGGTCGCACAGGTCCGCCTCCGGCGGCAGGGTCGAGCCCGGGGTGAGCACGCCGCGCACGATGTCGTTAACGATCTGCTGCACGACGTTGATGCCCAGCTTGGTGCCGCGGGCGCGGGGCGGGCCGGCGTCGCCGGCGGAGGCATGAGGTATGCCGAACGGGTCGGCCAGAACCTGCCGCGTCAACGCGCCCTCCCGGAGCAGTGGTCGCCGGACCACCAGACCCGACGACGACGAGTGTACGGCACGCTGTTAAGACGTCACAGGTAAGATGTCATATGTCACTGTTCCGTCTCCGTACCACGAAGATTCTCGCACGAATGGTTATCTGCGCGCACCGGGCACGGTCGCAGGAACACCGACCGACTCCGGACACGCCGAAGTGCCGGCGCGCACGCCGACGGCGCACCGGCACTTCGGCCGGTCCGGGCAGGTGCGGTGCCCTCACGCCACCACACCCACCCGGACCAGGCCCGCACCCCTGAGCGCGGGCCACCCCCGTTCAGCCGGCGACAGCCAACAGCCGCCGGCCGGCTTGCTCGGGCCGCACACCCGGCCCGTCGAAGGACACCGTCGCCGGTTGGAGCGCACAGGCGGCGATCGCCGCCTCGTCCATGCTGATCCCCAGACCGGGCGTGTCGCCGAGGACGAACGATCCGTCCTCGATCCGCAGGTCGATGTCGATTCCCACCGGTGGGTGCAGGGCCTGCAGCTCGCTGACGAGGTGGTTGGGCACCGACGTCGCCGCGTGCAGCAGGCCGACCGGGTTGGTGCCGATCGGGCTGACCGGCAGGTCGTACGCGTGGGCCAGGGCCGACACCCGCAGGAAGTGGGTCACGCCCCACACCGACGCCGTCTGCACGATGTCGAGCGCGCCCGCCGCCAGCAGGGGCCGGAACTGCTCCAGTCCGCTGAGGTTCTCGCCGCTGGCGACCGACGCCCGCAGGCCTCGGCCCACCGCGGCGTGGCCCTCGGCGTCCCAGCGCCGCACGGGCTCCTCGACCCAGATCAGGTCGAGGGTCCGTTCGAGTTCGGCGACGTGCCGGACCGCCTGCTTGCGGGTCCAGCACTCGTTCGCGTCGAGCATCAGGCCGGGCCGGGACCCGCCGCCGGCCTCGGCGAGCACGTCGCGGACCAGGGCCAGCCGGTGCCGGTCGCGCTCAACGTCCAGGCCGCCCTTGAGCTTGGCGGCCCGGATGCCGAGTTCGGCGTAGGCCTGGTAGGTGGCGGCCAGGTCGTCGTCGTCGAGGCCGATGTCGAGGCCGGAGGCGTAGGCGGGCACCACGCGGTCGCGGCCGCCGAGCAGGCGCCACAGGGGCTGGCCCGCGACTTTGGCTTTGATGTCCCACAGGGCGGAGTCGAACGCCCCGATCGCCCCGAAGACGGCTCCGGCGTGTCCGGCCTTGAACGTCTGCCGCAGCATCCTGTCGTACAGCGCGGTCACCGCCCGCGGGTCCTCGCCGTCGATAGCGGCGAAGATCGCGTCCAGTTCCACGTGCGGGCCCATGCCGACGCCGGTGACTCCCTCGTCGGTGGTCACCACGACGATCGGCACATCGGTGAGTCCGTCGGCGTACACGCCGTTGGCGTCGCCGACGGGCCGGCCCCAGTCCTGCACGGTGTTGAGGGCGCGATACCCAGTGATGCGCATGTCAGCCTTTCGTCGAACCAGCGGTGACAGCGTCGGCGATCCGGCGCTGGAAGAACAGGTAGACCGCCAGTACGGGCACGGCTGCGATCAGCACCCCCGAGGCGAACGTGGGGATGTCGGCCGAGTACTGACCGCGCAGCGACGTCACTCCGACCATCAGGGTGCGGTGCTCCGCGGACGGCATCATCAGCAGTGCGATGAGCACGTCGTTCCAGCAGAACAGCGCGTTGAGCACGCCGACCGACAGCAGCGCGGGCCGGCCCATCGGCAGCATGATCCTGCGGTACACGCCGTAGGTCGTGTTGCCGTCGATGCGCGCGGCGTCCACGATCTCGCTGGGGATGGCGCTGTAGTAGCTGGTCATCAGGTAGATCGTGAAGGGCAGGTACTGCGCCGTGTAGGCGAGGATCAGCCCCGGGTAGGTGTCGACGAGCCCGGTGTCGGCCATGGTCCGCACGAGCGGCACCATGATCACCTGGAAGGGCACGAACAGCGCCGCGAGGCAGCCCAGGAACAGTGCCCGGGATCCGCGGAACCGCAGGTGGCTCAGCGCGAACCCGGCCATCGAGCCGAGCAGCAGCAGCAACGCGGACGCACCCGCGACCACGATCACCGAGTTGAGGAAGTAGCGCGCCGTGCCGGCGCTGGTCCAGGCCGTGGCGATGTTGTCCCAGCGCAGGGTGTCGGCGAACGCGAACCGGTCCAGGATGTAGTCGCGGCGGGTCTTCATCGCCGCGTTGGCGGTAAAGACCAGCGGGTAGATCGTCGCGAGCGCGAGCAGCGCCATGGGCAGGGCGATCAGCCACCGGCTGAAACGAGCGCCGCGCATCAGTCCTCCCTACCGGTGCGGCGCAGGAAGCTGACCTGCGCGAGTCCTACGACGAGCATGACCAGGAACAGCACGGTGGAGGCCGCCGACGCGAACGCCGGGCGGTTCATCTGACCCTGCTGGATCCAGATGTAGTACTCCGGCAGGTAGGTCGACCCGCCCGGGCCACCGCTGGTCATCACGTAGATGAGACCGAACATGGAGGTCAGCATTCCGATCATGGTCGTCACGAACACGAACTGGATCGTCCGGGACAGACCGGGAATGATCACGTGCCAGATCACCTGCGGCAGGCTGGCCCCGTCGGAGCGGGCGGCGTCGAGCAGGGCGGGGTCGAGCGTCGCGAAGCCGGACAGGAACACCACCAGCGACATGCCGAACGTCGCCCACACGTGCACGCCGACGACGGTGAACATCGCGACGTCGGAGTCGCCGAGCCAGTCGACCGGGCCGAGGCCGGCCAGTTCGAGCAGGCTGTTGACCGGCCCGTCGAAGGACAGCAGCAGGTTGAAGATCGAGCCCACGATCACCGGTGACAGCACCGCGGGGAAGAAGTACACGCTGCGGTAGAACCGGTGGCCGGGCACCCGCAGGTAGATGAACGTCGCCAGCATCCCGGGGATCGCCACCGCGATGGGCAGCAGCAGCACCAGCCAGCCCACGTTGCGCAGCGCGCCCAGGAACAGCGGGTCGGCGAACAGTTCCGCGTAGTTGTCCAGCCCGACCGCCGCGCCGTTGCGCTCGCCGTCGCCGGTGAAGGAGAAGTTGACCCCCAGCAGCAGCGGCCAGAGCCGGAACAGCACGATGACGGCGACGGCGGGGGCGATGAGCACGAACGGGGACAGCCGTTCCGAGGACAGCCTGCCGGTCCTGGGACGCCTGCGTGACGCGGTCGCCGGCCCGTCGGCCCGCCCCGCCCGAGCGGGGCGGGCCAACAGCGGCGTGAAATCACCGAGCGGCACTGTGGTCAGCTCCGGTCCGACTCGCCGAGCTGCTTGAGCGCGGCGTCGACGGTGACGGAACCGTCGAGGATCTGCTGCGACAGCCGGCCCATCAGTTCGATGGTCTTCGACGACAGCGCCACGTGCAGTGCGGGCTTGCCGGTCTTGAGGTCGGCGACCAGCGCCGTGACGGCCGGTTCGGCGGCCTTGACGGTCGTGTCGGAGACGACCGCGCCCGCGTTGGTGTAGAAAGCGGTCAGGGCGTCGGTCGAGGTCAGCGAGCGCACCAGGTCGGCGGCCAGGGCCGGGTCCTTGGTCCACTTGGCGACCGCGTAGCCGATGCCGCCGTCGAAGGGCAGGCTGGGCACGGCGCCCTCGGCGATGACCGGCGACTTCATCACCCCGACGTTCTCGGGGCCGAGGAACTCGTTGAAGTCCTTCCAGTGCCCGATGTCGGACATCAGGCCGATGATGTTGGTCGCCTTGCCCGCCTGGAAGATGCCGAAGGCGTCGGTGAACATCGTGGTCGAGTTGCCGCCCTTGTTGTTCAGGCCGCCGGCCTCGACGTCCTTCCACAGCTGGAAGAGCTGCTTGACGTGGGGGGAGTTCCAGTCGCGCTTGCCGGCGATCCAGTCGTCGTACTCCTGGGGCGAGAAGATTCCCGAACCGAGCGCCGACAGGAAGAACTGGATGCCCGCGCCCTCCTTGTTGCCCAGCGAGAAGCAGGTGGCCTTCGTCGCCTTGGTGATGGCGGCGCAGTCGGCGGTGAAGGCGTTCCAGGTGGTCGCGGGCTTCTGCGGGTCGAGCCCGGCCTTCTTGTACAGGTTCTTGTTGAAGTAGATCGGGTGGCCCTGCAGGGTCACCGGCGCGGCGAACGCCTTGCCGTCCTTGGTGAACGCGTCCCAGCCGGTCAGGCGCTCCTTGTCCGGGCCGAGGTACTGGTCCAGCGGGACCAGCGCGTCGACCCGGTCGCGGATCTGGCCGCCGCCGTTGAACAGCATGACGTCGGGGCCCTTGCCCGCCTGGATCGCCGCGCCGAGGAGCGTGTAGTACTGGTCGAACGGCTGGGCGACGAACTCGACGGTCACGCCCGGGTGCTTCTTGGCGAAATCGGCCTTCGCCTTCTCCACGTATGCGGTTGCGGTCTTGTCACTGGACTTCCAGTCCCACACCACGAGCTTGCCGCTCGCCGCGTCGGACGGGGATTCACTGCCCGTGGCGCTTCCACAGCCCGCCAAGGCCAGCATCGCCGCGACGGCGGCCGGCCAGAGTACTCGCTGCTTCATTGATTCTCATCTCGAGAATGGCCGGATCGGGCCGGCCGTCAGCTGGAATGCAGCAAAGCTAAGTCATATGATGTGTGATGTCAACGGAAACCTGGCGGAAACCGAAGGCCGCCACCGTCGGCTCCCGACACTCGCACCACGACCAGAGCCACCCGCTCCAGTCTTTCGGATTGTTACCGATCACATGGTTCCGGCCGGTGCCGTGCGCCCCATCCACAACGCGCAGACCATGCCATGCTGAGACCGCTCGATCAACCGAAACATTTCGGCAACGTCTTGACGCATTCCGATGTTATCGGTCACAGTCTAGGGCGACGCCACCCGACCCACAGGCGTTGCGCACCTCAGCGCCCGCCCGCTCCATCCCTTCCGGACAGAGCACTCCGCACACTGCGACTCACCGCGTCCCGCGCCGTGAGGGGTTCGCGCTGCCGAAGATCAGGCCGATCCGACGGTTCCGCCGACCGCGCCCGCGACCGGCGGACCGCGCATCGTCCGCTCCCCACCCGCCCGTCCCGACCAGAGGAGCACGATGAACCGTCCCCTCCGCAGACGAAGCCTGGCCACCGCGCTGGCGGCAGCACTGCTGCTGACCGCCGCCGCGCTCGGCCTGCAGGCCCCCGCCGCGCACGCGCTCGACAACGGTGTCGCCCGCACGCCCCCGATGGGCTGGAACTCCTGGAACACGTTCGGCTGCAACATCAACGAGACCCTGATCCGCCAGCACGCCGACGCGATGGTCAGCAGCGGCATGCGCGACCTGGGCTACCAGTACGTCGTGGTCGACGACTGCTGGTTCAACCCCAACCGCGACTCGTCGGGCAACCTGCAAGGCGACCCGACCAGGTTCCCCAGCGGCATGAAGGCGCTCGGCGACTACCTGCACAGCCGCGGTCTCAAGTTCGGCATCTACCAGGTGCCCCTGGACAAGACCTGCGCCCAGTACTTCGGCTCGTACCCGGGCGCCACCGGCAGCCAGGGGCACGAGGTCCAGGACGCGCGGCAGTTCGCCGCCTGGGGGGTGGACTTCCTCAAGTACGACTGGTGCTCGCCCACCGGAACCATCGACCAGCAGGTCGCCACGTTCGCCAAGATGCGCGACGCGCTCGCCGCCACCGGCCGCCCCATCGTCTACAGCATCAACCCCAACAGCATCCACGCCAAGACCGGCCCGCTGCGCAACTGGGGCGACGTGGCCAACATGTGGCGGACCACCGAGGACATCACCAACGCCTGGGACACGGGACAGAGCAACGGCTACCCGATGGGCATCCAGAACATCGTCAACGTCACCGTCCCGCTGGCCTCCTACGCCCGGCCGGGCGGGTTCAACGACCCCGACATGATGGAGGTCGGCCGGGGCGGCATGACCGACACCGAGATGCGCAGCCACTTCGCGCTCTGGGCGGTCATGGCCTCGCCGCTGATCGCCGGCAACGACCTGCGCTCGATGTCCGGCGCGACGCAGACCATCCTCAAGAACGCGAACCTGATCGCCATCAACCAGGACTCCCTGGGCCTGCAGGCGACCCAGGTCTCCCACGACGGCACCCGCCGCGTGCTCGCCAAGCGGCTGGCCAACGGCGACGTCGCGGTCGCCCTGTTCAACCAGGGGTCCTCGACCACGACGGTCTCCACCACGGCGGCGGCCGTCGGCAAGTCCGGCACGTCGTTCACCCTGCTGGACGCGTGGACCAACGCCACCGGCTCCACCAGCGGCACCATCTCCGCCAGCGTCCCGGCGCACGGCACGGTGGTCTACCGCGTCAGCGGCGGCGGCACCACTCCCCCGCCGTCGACGACCACCTTCGTGAGCGCGGCCTCCGGGCGCTGCCTGGACGTCCCGCAGAGCAACACCGCCAACGGCACGCAGCCGGTGATCTGGGACTGCAACGGCCAGAGCAACCAGCAGTGGGCCGTCAACGGGGCCGCGCTGCAGGCCCTGGGCAAGTGCCTCGACGCGCCGCTCAACGCCACGGCAGGGGCCAAGGTGCAGCTGTGGGACTGCAACGGCGGCGCCAACCAGCAGTGGAACCTCAACTCCGACGGCACGGTCAGCAGCCGGCAGTCGGGCCTGTGCGTCGATGTCAACGGCGCCGCCACCGCCAACGGCACCCTGGTGATCCTGTGGACCTGCACCGGCGCGGCCAACCAGCGCTGGACCCGCCGCTAGGCCGCGGACACGGGTCGACATGACAAGAGCCCGCCGAGCGGATGTCCCCGATCCGTTCGGCGGGCTCTTGGGTGCAACGGGCGCGGACCGCGGCGGCCTGGCTCCGGCACCGCGGTCCGCTGGCGGTTTGGGCCCCGCCGTGCATCCATCATACGTCATATGTCAATACATTGATGCCGACTCGTGTCGGCGCGCCCGCCGGAAAACAGTATCCTGCCAGGCACGATCTCGAACGTAACCGTGATCTCATTGCAGAGGCGGCAGGGAAACATCCGTCATTCATGGTTCTTCAGCTGCCGTTTGTCATACGTCATACGCCGTGATGAGGCGGCCGGGGGCTGCTTGCACCCCCGGCCGCCTGCGGTCAGGACTTCACTAGGAGACGAGGCTGAACCGCTGGTTGGCCTGGCCGTTGCAGTCGTAGAGCTGGATCCGGGCGCCGTTGGCGGTGCTCCAGACGTCCAGGCACCGACCCGACTGGACACCGGTGATGGTGCCGTTGGAGTTGAGGTTCCACTGCTGGTTGGCCTGACCGTTGCAGCTGTAGATCTGGATCTCCGCACCGTTTCCGGAACCGGCCGCGTCCAGGCACCTGTTGCCGTACACGGTCAGCTGCTTGCCGGAGGTGTAGGTCCACTGCTGGTTGGACTGGGTGTGGCAGTCGTACAGCTGCACCCGGGTGCCGTTGGTCTGCGACGCGTTGGGCACGTCGACGCACCGGCCCGACTGCGCGCCCACGATCCGGCCGACACCGCCGCCCGTCGGAGGCGTCGGGGAGGCGCTCGGGGCAGGCGAGGACGGCGGCGGCGAGGCGGGCGTCGACTGCGACGGCTGCGGCGTGGCGGCGTTGAGGGCGTTGAGCACCGAGGTGTACGCCGACTTCGCACCGCCACCGCTGTTGAACAGCAGCGGGCTCTCGTTGGAGCGCCACGAGTCGCTGTCGCGCACGCCCCACACGGTGATGCCGATGCAGCGCGGCACGTTCATGCACGCCTGGGTCAGGCCGCCGTACTGCGAGGTGGAGGCGTTGGTGACGTCGACCTCGGTGAGGGCCACGTCCACGCCGAGGGCGGCGAAGCTGGACAGGGTGGTCTGGAAGTTTCCGGGCAGCGAGCTGCCGCCGGTGAAGTGGGTCTGCAGGCCGACGCAGTCGATGGGCACGCCGCGGGACTTGAAGTCCCGGATCATGTTGTACACACCCTGGGTCTTGCCGTAGCTCCAGTTCTCGATGTTGTAGTCGTTGTAGCAGAGTTTGGTCGACGGGTCGGCGTTGCGGGCGGTGCGGAAGGCGACCTCGATCCAGTCGTTGCCGGTGCCCTGCAGGTTGGACGAGCGGCGGCTGCCGTCCTCGTTGAACGCCTCGTTGACGACGTCCCAGGCGGCGAGTTTGCCCTTGTAGTGGGCCATGACGCCGTTGATGTGGTCGATCATCGCCTGGCGCAGGTTGCTGCCGGACAGGCTCTGCATCCAGCCGGGCTGCTGGGCGTGCCAGGCCAGGGTATGGCCGCGGACCTTCAGGCCGCGCTGGGTCGCCCAGTTGTAGATCTGGTCGCCGGAGCTGAAGTTGAACTGCCCGCGGTTGGGCTGGGTGGCGTCGGGCTTCATCTCGTTCTCGGCCGTGATCATGTTGAACTCGCGCCCGGCGATCGTGGTGTACGTCGAGTCGCCGAGCCGGCTGGCAGCGATGGCGGTGCCGAAGTACCGGCCCGACTGCGCCGCGGCGGCGCCGAGGGTGCTGGCCGCGGCGCTCGCGTTCGGGATGACGAGCACGACGGTGAGCAGGGCGAGGGCACCGGCGGCCGCGGTCAGCGCGGCGGCGCGGATGGGCGATCGCCGCTGTGGGTTCCTGCCATGATGCGCGGTGGGAAGCGCAGTCACCATGGTCTCCTTTCGTGGTCGGCGCACGCGTCGTCTCGGGCGATCGGTGCGGCGCCGGGGAATCGGGCATCGATACCGGGGCATGTTGCCACGCTTGAATGCCCGCCGCAACGGAAACTTTTCGATAACTTCCGGAAGATGGTCATTGACCAATGTAGGCCGAGCCTTGCTCGACGCCAGATCGACATCCACTCACGACAGCTATTTCAGCAGCGCAGGTAGCTCAGCGTGTGATCATCACTGATGCCTTAGGATCACCGTCCGCGCGGTGCGAAAGTTCGAAGCACAGTGGATCACCGCGACGGTTCCGAAACTTCCGGCCGACCTTCGGAACACTCAGGCGGCGGCCATCACCGCGACGGTGTGAGCCCGGATGCCGACGGCGGGCTCACCGGAGGACCGGCCGACGACGTCCAGCACGTGCCGCTGAGCCTGCTCGGCCAGCCCGTCGTAGATCTCGACGAACACCTCGCGGGCCTGCGTGCGGGGCCATCCCGCGGGCAGCAGTTCCAGCGGCAGCTGCGGGTCGAGCAGCGGGATGTGCCGGTAGGCGTCCATGATCTCGGTGCGGGCCCGGACCGCCGCAGCCCCCGCGATCCGGCCGTCGCGGACGCGCCGCAACAGCGGTCGCCACTGCCGGTCGAAGGCCGCGTAGTGCTCGGTGATCGCCGCGATGTCCCACGCCTCGATCGGGTTACGATCCGCGGTGGCGGCCAGGTCGACGTGCGCCGCCCGGAACACGGTCATCGCGCCGGGCGTGACCTCGGCCAGCCGCCCGGCGACGGTGGGATTCCACGGATCCGGCGAGACCCACAGGCCGTCGTACAGCGGCGCGAACCCCAGCCAGCGCAGCTGGCCGCGCAATGATCGCCGCTGCGTGCCGTGCTCCTGCGGCAGCGAGAAGGCCACCAGCGTCCAGGTGCCGTCCCAGGTGCGGGCCTGCTCGGCGAACCGGGCGATCCAGGCTCCCCCGGCCGACAGCTCGTCGGCGGCGTCGCTGGTCAGCCGGTAGAAGCTGCGCCGGCCGTCCCGGCTGCTCTCCAGCACGCCCCGGCGGGCCAGCCGACTGATCGCGGTCCGGGCCGCGCCGCTGGTGATCCCGAACTCGCCGAGCAGGGTGGTGACCGCGGCCGACGGCAGCCAGGCCCGCGTGGGCAGCGTGTAGTCGGCGACAAGTGTCGTGGCCAGGCCCTGCGGCGAGTTGCCCGCCTGGCGTCGGGGCAGTCGCGAGCCGCCGTCCACATCGGGGTAGATCTCTTCGATCTCGAACAGTTTCACCACGACTCCGGCGCTGCGACGACCCACGCCCCGCGACGCGGGGCCCCGCCCATCGTAGGTGCGACCTGTCGGCGGCCGCGCGATGCCGGAGCGGCTCGGATGCCATTCGAGCCGTTCGATTGACACTTTCCTGTCCGACCGGCATTCTTCATGACACACGTCGTCGAGGGAGCCCGACCACGTAGTGAACGAAGTCCGGCACACCGGCAGGGGCAGGCCAGGGCAAGCCGACCCGCAACTGTTGTCATCGAGGAAGTGCCATGACACGAACGACCAGTTCAAGCCGACACCGATGGGTGCTGAGCAGCCTGCTGACCCTGGCGCTGACCGGCGCCGTCCTGCTGGTGCCGCGCCTGGCCGAGGCCGGGCCGACCGCCGGCTGCGGCAGAACCCCGACGCTGACCAGCGGGACTCGCTCGATCCAGAGCGGCGGCCAGAACCGCACGTACATCCTGAGCATTCCGAGCACCTACAACAACACCCGACCGTACCGGCTGATCTTCGGCCTGCACTGGCTCAACGGCACCGCCAATGACGTCGCCACCGGCGGATCGGACGGGGCGGCCTGGGCGTTCTACGGGCAGAAGCAGCTGTCCAACGACGGCACGATCTTCGTCGCGCCGCAGGGCATCAGCAACGGCTGGGCCAACACCAACGGCCGGGACGTCACCCTGATCGACGACCTGGTCAGCCTGGTGCAGGGCGACCTGTGCGTGGACACGGCCCAGGTCTACGCCATGGGCTGGAGCTATGGCGGCGCGATGAGCTACGCGCTGGCCTGCGCCCGGCCTTCGGTGTTCCGGGCGGTCGTGGTCTACTCCGGCGCCAACCTCAGCGGCTGCAGCGGGGGCACCCAGCCGGTCGCGTACTTCGGCATCCACGGCACCCACGACAGCGTGCTCAACATCTCCAGCGGACGCTCGATCCGCGACACCTTCGTCCGCAACAACGGCTGCACCGCGCAGAGCCCGCGCGAGCCGGCGCAGGGCAGCCTGACGCACATCACCACGCTCTACTCGGGGTGCCGGTCCGGTTATCCGGTCCAGTGGGCCGCCTTCGACGGTGACCACGCCCCGCACCCGGTGGACGGGTCGACGGCCACCAGCGGCACGCGCACCTGGACGTCGGCGGCGGTCAACACCTTCCTCGCCCAGTTCGCCGGCACACCCTCCCCCAGCGCCTCCCCGTCGGCCAGCCCGTCGCCGAGCGCCTCCGCCTCACCGAGCCCCCGCCCGAGCAGCCCCGCGCCCAGCAGCCCCGCGCCGTCCTCGCCCGCACCCGGCGGCGCGTGCAGCGCGAGCTACCGGACGATCAATCCCTGGCCCGGCGGCTTCCAGGGCGAGGTGACGGTCACCGCCGGCAGCGCCCCGCTCACGGGGTGGTCGGTCGGCTGGACGCTCAGCAGCGGACAGTCCATCACCCAGCTGTGGAGCGGCACGCTGTCCACCAGCGGCCAGTCCGTGACGGTGCGCAACGTCTCCTACAACGGGTCGCTGTCGGCCGGCGGGTCGACCACGTTCGGCTTCCTCGCCGGCGGCACTCCGTCGACGCCGACGCTGACCTGCTCGGCTGCCTGATGCACCGTCCCCGGAAGGTCCGTCCGCACTGACGGGGGTCGTCGACCCGGCCTCACCGATCGCGAGGCCGGGTCGACGAGTCGTCAGCTGCGCAGGCTCCATTGCTGGTTCGCGCCGCTGTTGCAGGACCACAGGACGATCTTCGTGCCGTTGGCGGTCCCCGCGCCGGTGGCGTCCACGCAGAGCCCGGACTGCACGCTGGAGATGGTGCCGTTGGCGTTGACGTTCCACTGCTGGTTGGTGCCGCCGTGGCAGTCCCAGATCACCACCGCGGTGCCGTTGGTCGTGCCGGCCCCGGACGCGTCCAGGCACTTGTTGCCGTACAGGGTCAGCTGCTTGCCGCTGGTGTAGGTCCACCGCTGGTTGGTCCCGCCGTGGCAGTCCCACAGCTGCAGCTGGGTGCCGTTGGCGGTGGCACTGTTGGGCGAGTCGACGCAGCGGCCGGACTGCCCGCCCACGAGCTGGACGTTCTGCTGACCACCGCCGCCGCTGCCCTCCCGCCGGACGATCGACTTCGACTCCACCGAGCGCACGCCCTGCGCGTCCACCACGTACAGCCGGTACTCGCCCGCCGTGCTGGGAACGGCGATCGAGGTGGCGGTGCCGTCGGCGCGGGTCATCGTCGCCCCGGCGGTGAAGCTGGTCGTGCCGTACGGCGCGAGCCACACGGACTTGGTCGAGTCGCCGGTGCCGCGGATCGGGATCGACGTGCCGCTGCTGCCCACGTAGGTGCTCGCCGGCAGCACGTAGTCGGGCAGCACGAGGTTGGCCTGCGGGATGATGCCCCGGTAGGCGTCCTCCAGCCCGGAGTTCACGGCGATGCCGTACGCCGCCGCGGGCCAGACGTAGTCGGACGAGACGAGGATGTCGTGGACCGTGCTGTTGGGCAGGACCTTGTTCGACACCTTGTTGATGGGGCCGTATGTCTGCGTGATGCTCAGGTCGTGCTTGCGGCCCCAGTCGTCGGAGTTGACGAGCCAGGTGACGTTCTTGTCGACGCTGAGCACGTTGTCGCGGAACGTCATGTACGCCGAGCCCTCGTCAGGGTGCAGGCCGTACTTGTGCCCGGACGGAACGCCCTGCAGGTAGTTGTTGGTGATGGTGGTGCCGGGCTGGCTGCCCAGGGTGTAGATGGGCGCGGTGTCGCTGAGGCGCTGCACCGTGTCGATGAAGTGGTTGTAGCTGATGGTGTTGTTCTTCGCGGTCGTCGTCGGCCGGTTGGGCGCGATCGAGCCGGACGAGCCGTCGAAGTTCCACCAGCCCCAGCCCATCGTGATGCCCGACCACGGCGCCTTCTCGATGCGGTTGCGCTGCACGGTCAGGGTGTCGACGAAGTAGGCCGTGATGGGGCTGTGCCCGTTGAACAGCACGGCGCTGTCGTACAGGTAGTTGTTCTTGATGTCGATGGTCTTCGGCAGGCCCTCGACCGCGACCGGGTACTTCTCGCGGTTGCTCGACGTGTGGTCGCCGATGTACACGTGCTGGGGGTGGCCCACGCTGATCGCCGACCCGGCGATGTCGTTGGTGAAGTTGCCGATCAGCTGCGAGTTCTGCACGTCGTTGACCATGCCGACGCCGTCGGCCCCGGCGTGCTGGATCCGGTTGCGCTGCAGCAGGATGCCGTCGGCGTTCTGAATGTCGATCATGGTCGGGGTGACGTCGACGTTGCGGTAGTAGTAGGCGTGGAAGTTCTGCTTCGCGTACGCGGTGGCGCCGAGGTTGCCCTGCTGCGCCTGCTTGTAGGGCGAGCCGGACACGGTGAACAGGTTCCAGTCCGAGTGCTGCGCGGTGAGCCCGGACAGCGTGATGTTGCGCGCGTGGCCGCTCGTCGAGGTGCCGGCGATGCGCAGCAGCGTGGTCACGTTGTTGGGCGCGAAGACCGCGGCGGTCGCCATGTTCTCCGAGCTCGCCTTGTAGTAGTACAGGGTCTGGGTGGACTTGTTGAAGTAGAACTCACCCGGGGTGTCCAGGAACTCGTAGGCGTTCATGACCTTGTGGGTGCCGCCGACCTGGGCGTTGCCGTTGAACGCGCCCTGGGCGATGGCCGCGCCCGGCTGCTGGAACAGCGCGATGCGGCCGGAACCGTCGCTGGTCACCTGGCGCACGCCGACGATGGCGGTGGTCCAGGTGGTGCCGGTCTCGATCTCGATGTCGTCGTGGTTGGCGCTGATGGCGGGAAAGTCCGACGCGCTGTACCGGGCCCCGTCACACTGCGAACCCGACTCCCACGCCCACGCCGCCTGACCGGCCGTGATGTTGTACGTCCCATAGCAGCCCGCCGACGAGATGGTCTTGGACGCCATGTAGGCGCGCTTGTCGTTGACATACAGCGCGCGCAGCTTGTTGGACCGGCTGAGCGGGGCCTTCCAGATGTTGCCGCTGTGCTGGGTCCACCCCGTCACCTGCACGCCGCCGTCGAGGACCGGCGTCTCGTTGTTGTAGGCGGAGTAGAAGACGCGGTAGCCGTTGGTGCCCGAGTCGCTCGCACCCAACTCGATGGTGCTGCTCACCGGGTACGTACCGCCGCGAAGGTACACGTAGATGTCGCCGGTCATGTTCGTGTTGATGGTGCGGACGAGGTCCCGGGCGCGCTGCACGGTCTTGAGCGGCGAGCCGATGGTGCCCGGGTTGCCGTCGTTGCCGTTGGGGGCGACGTAGTACGTCGCCTGGGTCGCGGCCGCGGCGGGCGCCTGGGCGGCGACGGTGGCCGCCACCGAGGCGGACACGAGGACCGCGACCGCCACCAGCGATCTTCCCACGGTCGATAGAGCTGACTTCACGTCTCTTCTCTTCCTTTCGACTGCCGCAGCTCGGCGGTGTCCGCCGGTGCGTCCGGAGTGCGCTGGGCCGTGGATGGTGCGAGCCGCTGCCCGGGAGGCCGCTTGTCCTCCTTGGAGCACCGCCACAGTAGCGACGTATGACGTCACACGTCAACGGCCTGTGTCTATTCCATTTCGGCCAGGTTCCGTGTGCGGACCACGCTTTTCGTCGAGTGGGCGCGGGCCGGGCGACGCCGGCTCCCGCGCCTGTCGTGGCCGCCGGGCCGGCACGATGCGACCGGCCCGGCGTTGCCGGTCAGTTCCGGGTGCTCCACTGCTGGTTGGCGCCGCCGTGGCAGCTCCACAGCTGGATCCTGGAGCCGTTGGCGGTGGCCGCGCCCGACACGTCGACGCACAGCCCCGACTGGACACCGGTCAGGGTGCCGTTGGCGTTGAGGTTCCACTGCTGGTTGGCCTGGCCGTTGCAGTCCCAGATGATCACGGCGGTGCCGTTGGCGGTCCCGCCTCCGTTGGCGTCCAGGCACTTGTTGCCGTATACCGTGAGCTGCCGGTTCGCGGTGTAGGTCCAGCGCTGGTTGGCGTTGCCGTGGCAGTCCCACAGCTGGAGCTGGGTGCCGTTGGCCGTGGCCGAGTTGGGCACGTCGACGCAGCGGCCCGACTGCTGGCCCACCAGCAGCACGTTCGACTGGCCGGGGGCCGGGCTGCTCGGCGGCGGGGAGCTCGGCGGCGCACTGGAGCCGAACTGGGAGATGAACCGCCAGGCCTCGGCCTTGGTCCAGGTCCGCGCGCCATCCTCGCAGCCGGAGCAGCCCTCGACCGGCGCGGGCCCGTGGCCGCCGTCGAAGGCGGCCCACTGCACGGGGTACCCGGCACGGCAGGAGTAGGTGGTCGTGATGTGCCTGCCGCTGCCCGCGGCCGGTTCCGAGGCGTTCTGCTGGGCGCAGCCGTTGTTGCGCAGGAAGGTGTCGCGCAGCGAGCGGCCCTGCGAGATGTTGAGCACGTTGTCGGAGATGCCGTGGATGCCGAAGTAGGCGATCGGCTGGCTGCCGCCGCTGCAGCCGGACAGCTGCGCGCCGGCGTACACCACCACGGCGCGGAACACGGTCGCCCGCGCGCAGGCGATGGCGTAGCTCATGCCGCCGCCGTAGCTGAAGCCCATGGCGAACCGCTGCGTGGTGTCGACGCACAGGTCGTTCTCGATCATGCGGATCATGTCGTCGGTGAAGGTGACGTCGGCGCCGCCGGAGTTGGCCCAGCCGTTGCCGAGTCCCTGCGGGGCGACCAGGATCGCACTGTTGTCGGACTGCTGCTGCATGCCGTAGAAGGACCACGTGCTCCCGCTGCTGCCGCCCGAGGAGACGTCGTTCATGGTGCCGCCGCGCCAGTGGTAGGCGAAGATGAGCCGGTAGGGGCGGGTGTTGCTGTAGCCGTCGGGGACGCGCAGGTTGAAGCTGCGGTTCTGGCCGCTGCTCTGGATCGTGTACGAACCGGTGCGCAGGGTCGGGCTCTTGCCGCAGCCGGCGGTCGTGGCGGCGTACGCCGCCGGGCCGGTCAGTGCGGTGGCCGTCAGGGCCCCCGCGACGACGACGGCGGCCGCGCCGAGCGCGGCGAGCCACCGTTGCCGTGCGGGTCGGTGCTGGATGGATTCCACGGTGCTGTCTCCTTTGCTTGGGAGCGGGGACTGCACTGGCGACGGCCGTCTGCGGCTTGGGCACGGGACAGCACAGCCCGACCGCCGCACCCGGGCGGGTGGGCGGTTGATCTGGCGGGATGGAGCCGGACCTGGGCGATGTGGTCCGCGGCGCGGCTGCCGGTCCAGGCGTCGCCGCACCACGCGGTGGGCTGAGCGGCGGTCGGCTCGCTGCCCCAGGCCGACTGTCCCCGTGGGACAGCGCCACCGTAGCGACGTAACACGTCACATGTCAACGACTGCCGTCGATCCCATGGTCCGCGGAAACCCGGACCCTTGACGCCTTGAATGTTATCGGTCACATTGGACCGAACACATCACATGTCATCCATGTTATTAGGCCGAGGACGACAGGTAACGACTGCCTCCCAGCCGAAACCGTTTCGATGTGAGCGGTCACCGCTGCCCTGGTCAGTGGCCGCCTGCCGAAGCGACCTGAGTGAAGGGATCGACCATGGCCAAGTACGCGCGCCTGCTCGCCACCGCGGCGGCCACGCTGGCGCTGACCGTCGCGGTGATGCAGAACGGCGTGGCCCACGCCGAGTCCAACGGCGGGGTGCGGGTCATGCCGCTGGGCGACTCGATAACCGAGGGCACCCAGGTGCCCGGCGGTTACCGGATCGGGCTCTGGCAGCGGATGGCCGCCGGCGGATACCGCGTCGACCTGGTCGGCACGCAGTTCAACGGCCCTTCCGCCCTCGGCGACCACGACCATCAGGGCCACCCCGGCTGGCGGATCGACCAGATCGACGCCAACATCACCGGCTGGCTCCAGAACACGACCCCGCGTACGGTGCTGCTGCACATCGGCACGAACGACGTGCTGCAGAACTACAACCTGTCCGGCGCCCCGGGCCGGTTGTCCGGCCTGCTCGACCGCATCACCGCCGCGGTGCCCTCGGCGGACGTGTTCGTCGCGACCATCATCCCGCTGAGCAATTCCGGTCAGGAGAACGCGGCGCGCACCTACAACTCCGCCATCCCCGGCATCGTGCAGAGCAAGGTCAACGCGGGCCGGCGCGTCCACCTCGTCGACATGCACAGCGCGCTCACCACCGCCGACCTCATCGACGGCATCCACCCGACCGCGACCGGCTACGACAAGATGGCCGCCACCTGGTACGCCGCCCTGCGCTCGGTGCCGGGCAGCATCGGCTCCACCACCACCCCGGCATCGTCCACGCTGGTCAGCGCGGCCTCCGGGCGCTGCCTCGACGTGCCCGGCGGCAACACCGCCAACGGCGTCCAGCCGATCATCTGGAGCTGCGGCGGCGGGTCGAACCAGCAGTGGACCGTCAGCGGGCAGGCCCTCCAGTCGCTGGGCAAGTGCCTGGACGCGCCCACGGGAGCAGCGCCGGGCACGAAGGTCCAGCTGTGGGACTGCCACGGCGGCACCAACCAGCGGTGGAATCTCAACGGCAACGGCACCGTCAGCAACGTCGCCTCCGGACTCTGCCTGGACGTCTCCGGCAACGGCACCGCCAACGGCACCCCGGTGATCCTCTGGTCCTGCACCGCCGCCGCCAACCAGCGGTGGACCCGCGGCTGAGTACCCGCGCGAGCCCGCCCGGTGGACAGGTCCACCGGGCGGGCTCCGCTCATCGCAGGTCAGCGCAGTGTCATCACCACCGCGAGCGGTTCGGTCCGGTACGGGGTGTCCGTCTCGAACGCCAGCTGCGCCGTGTACACGCCGTGCCCGGCCACCGCCGGGGCCGACGCCGTGACGGTCACCGTGACGGTGCGGCCCGCCGGGATGGTGATCTCGGTGCGCTTCGCCGCCAGCCACGACACGTCGGTGCCGCGGACGCAGGACTCCGCGCCGGGCAGCTGCTGCGCGGCCCCGGTGAGGGCGTCGCGGCTGATCTGGCCGCCGACCTGGTAGGTGCCGCACGCCGCACCGCCGCCGAGCACGGGCCGGTTGGCGTTGGGCAGCTTCGACCACACCGCCGTCGCCGGGTCGAACTCCATCACCTGGTTGGTGATGCTGCTCGCGGTGACGCCGCCGATGACGCGCAGCCGGCCGCCGACGGTGGCGTAGGCCATGCCGTACAACGGGTTCAGCCCGGTGGTCGGCACCCAGGTGTCGGACTCGGCGAAGTAGCGGAAGGCGTCGCCGGTGGAGTCCTTCAGGTACGGGAACTGTCCGCCGACACAGATCAGCCCGTTACCGGCCGCGCCGCAGGCGTGGTCTGCCACGCCGAGCGGGTAGTCGGCCAGCCGGGTCCACCGGTTCGTGTCCGGGTCGTAGCGGTAGGTCCGGTGCGACGGGGTGTCGCACGTGTAGGTCGGGCATCCGGCGACCGCGTACAGCTTGCCGTCGACCGTGGTGGTGGCCGCGTCGGCCACCGCGGCGGGCAGGTCGGCCCGGCGGGACCAGCGGTCGGTCATCGGGTCGTAGGCGTAGGTGGTGGCGAGGGGTTCGCCGGTCAGGTCCCAGCCGCCGACGACGTACAGCTTGCCGTCGACGAACGCGCCGCCCGCTCCCATCAGCGGCTGCGGCAGGGCGGCGATCGGCTTCCAGACGCGCGCCTGCGGGTCGTAGACGAACCCTTCGGCCATCATGCGGCCGTAGGTGTTGCCGCCGACCGAGTAGACGGTGCCGTCGTTGTCGGCGACCGTGTTCTCGATCAGCGGGGCCGGCAGCTCGGGCAGTTCCACCCAGGCGGTGCCGTCCGCGGCCGACTGCCCTGGCCGCGACGTCGCCGCACTGCGCACGAAGTCGCGGGACCTGGTTCCGTCCGACACGGGGACCTTGACCAGCGGCGTCTCGGGCCCGGCGGCGCGGTGTCCGCCGGCCTGCGGGGTGTAGCCGCGGTCCTGCTCGACGATCCTGACCCGCAGCGGCCGGTCACCGGTGTTGGTGAGCCGGACCTCGCTGGTGACGGTGCGGCCGGGCCGCACGGACACCGGCAGGCTGGACCGGCTCACGGCCAGCTGCCCGGCCCGCAGGCTCCAGTCGCGGCGCACGACGCGGTCGCCGACGGCGCGCACCGTCGCCGTGGCGTCGCCGTAGCGCAGGCCGGTCGCAGTCACCGGGACCGCTCCCCCGCCGGCGACGAAGACCCGGTAGAACCCGGCGCTGTCGGTGGTCGCCGCCGGTCCGGTGCCCGCCGACACCTTCGCGCCGCTGAGCACGCGGCCGGTGTTGGCGTCGCGGACCTGGCCGGCGATGAACCCGCCGGGCACGGCCGCGCACGCGCGGGTGCCGACGAAGACGTTGTCCACCTGCCACCAGTTGGCGAGGCTGCCCTGGTAGCGGAACCGGACCAGGACCCCGGACCGTCCCGCGGCCTGCGGGATCGCGATCTCGACGTGTCCGGAGACGCTGACGTCGGAGAAGTGGCGCACGACGCTCCAGGTCGCGCCGCCGTCCAGGCTGAGTTCGAGGTCGGCGGACTGGACACCGAAGTTGGTGGCCGAGTAGTCGCTGTCGAACCCGATCACCGGGGCGGCCACCCCGGTCAGGTCGGCCGGCGGGCTGACCAGGGCCGAGTTGATGTCACCGGACTGCGACCAGGTGTCGACGGTGGCGAACCCGCCGTCGCCGCCGGTCAGGTTGCCCTTGTGCGCGGGGTCGTCGAAGCGCCACGTCTGCCCGGAGCCGGTCTCGTCGGTGACCTGCCAGCCATCCTTCGGCTGCCCGGACCAGCCGGTGAAATCGGTGGCGACACCCTGGTGGCGCCAGGCGTATCCGGTGGCGTTGCAGGAGGTGTCGTCGGCGGTGAGCACGAGGTCGCGCCGGACCGTGCCGGTCTCGCCGGGTTTCGCGGCGTCGATCGTGGCGGTGGCCGTGCCGGGAACGTAGCCGGGCAGGTCGACCGGGGTCGCGCGCACGGTATAGGTGCCACCGACCGGCAGATCGACCTGGTAGCGGCCGGTGTACGGGTCGGTGCGGGCCGTCTCGGCGCGGCCGTCGACGGTGATCTTCGCGTAGAGCGGCCAGCCGTGGCCGGAGCCGTCGGTGACGGTACCGGTCAGCGTCCGGGTCGGAATCGCGGTCAGGGCCAGGTCGCGCACGACTCGGGCTCCACTGCCGACCATCGCCTTGGCCACCGGCGCGGAGCGGTAGCCGGCGGCGGCGGCCGTGACGTCGTAGCCGCCGACCGGCACGGGCAGGCGGTAGCGGCCCTGGGCGTCGGTCGTGGCGTGGAAGGTCGCCCCGGTGCTGTCGGTGGCGGTGACGGTCACGCCCGGGAGCGCGCCGTGCTTCTTGCCGTGGGTGTTGCGCCCGGCGGTGACGGTGCCGGTCAGCTGCCCGCTCGCGCCGAGGGTCAGCGCCGAGACCCCGGCCGGGGTGCCCAGGCCGGTCGGGCCGTCCCACCCCGCTCCGGCGGTGCAGAGCAGGTTGCCGCAGTAGCCGTTGACGCCTGTGGTGACGTCGGTCAGGCCCGCGGCCCGGTCCTTGCGGTACGGGTAGGTGACCGGGTAGGTGCCCGGCAGCGGGTCGCCGGCCAGGGCGTACATCCCGGCGAGCAGCGGCGCGGCCAGCGAGGTGCCGCCCCACTGCGCCCAGCCGTCCTGGCCGAGGGTGTTGTAGACGGCCAGGCCGGATTCCGGTGCCGCGGTGGCGGAGACGTCGGCGGTGGCGCGCTTGTCGCCGCACTGGGTGTCGATGCCGGCCTGGTAGTCGGGGCGGGCCTCGTAGCTGGAGCAGCCGCTGCCCGCGTGCTCCCAGGCGGTCTCGGACCAGCCGCGCGGGGAGGAGTCGCGGGTCAGCAGGGTGCCGCCGACCGCGGTGACGTCGGGGTGGGTGGCCGGGAAGCTCTGCAGGTTGCCGATGTCGCCGCTGGCCACCGTGATGGCGATGCCGGGGTGGTCGTAGTGGGCGTGGTAGAGGTGCTGGTAGTGGGCTTCGCCGGGGACGCCGTACGAGTTGGAGATGGCGACCGCGCCGAGCCGGGCCGCGGTGTCGACGGCGCGGCCCAGGTTGCCCATGGCGTTGTTGTCGGCCTGGACCAGCAGGATACGGCACTTCGGGCAGGCCGCTGAGACGGCGTCGAGGTCCAGCGCGGCCTCGATCGACCAGCCCGGCTCCTCCAGGGGGTAGTTCGTGCCACCGGACTGGTCGACCTTGCGGAAGCAACCGTTGGCGGTGGTGCAGGGCGGCAGTCCGTAGTGGGCGCGGAACACCGCCAGGTCGGCTTCGGCGGCGTCGTAGCCGAACGCGCCGACGATCGCGACCGTCTGGCCTTCGCCGCCGTCGGGAAGCCGGTACGCGGACCGGATGTCGGCCGGGCCCAGCGCGCCTGCCGGCGGCCCGGAGGCCTTCTGCTGCCGCCCGTCGCCGCCGGTCGGCAGACCGAGCGCGAAGCAGCGGGCCAGCGGACCGTCCGCGGTGGACGTGGTGGCCTCGGCCGTGTTGCAGCCCGCTGGGCGGTACTGCGGGGCCGCCCGGTTCGGTGCGGCCTGCTCCGCCTGTGCGGCGGCCTGGGCCGGGACGCCCGCGAGCGCGCCGGTGGCCAGCAGCGACAGCACGACGAGTGCGATCCGTGCACCTGGGTGACGCCTGCGGGCCCCTGTCGAGGGCACGACCATGTGGAACTCCTAACCGTCCGAAGGAGCGGCGCATGGTTGTCGCGGCCGCCACAGGGCCCGCCGTCAGCCGTACGTGCCTTTCGGCCACGGCGTCGGCGCGAGATGACGGCGATCTTGGCATGGGCCGGCAGGCGTGGACAATGTGTGGCGGCGTTCATGTTCAGGACAGCTGGCGGGTTCCGGACGGTGGTCTCCGGCTGGTTCACGCGCCGGAAACAGTCATGGCGGATCTTGGTTCGTCGTGCCGCGCAGGCATTTCACCGAGGCCGGAGGAGGCACGGAATGTGGCATGTGGTGGGAGTGAGCGGGCCCGAGGAGGACGTCTACGAGGCGCTCACCCTGCGCCGCCAGGCGACCCTGAGTGAACTGCTCGGCGACGTGACGCTCTCCCGGGCGCAGCTGACCCGTTCGCTGGGCCGCCTGGTCGAACACGGCCTCGCCGACCGGCTGCCCGGCCGGCCCGCACGGTACGCCGCGACGCCGCCCGACCAGGCCGCCGCGTCCCTGATCGCCGAGCAGGAGCGCCACCTGTCACGGCTGCGCACACACGCCGACCAGTTGGCCGAGCAGTTCCGCCGGCGGGACGCCACCGAACGGCATCCCGGTGAACTCGTCGAGGTGGTCGAGGGCGCCGCGAACCTGCGGGCCACCCTGGTGCGCCTGCAGCGGGAGGCCCGGGTGCAGATCAGAGGGATGGACCGGCCGCCATACCTCGACAATCCGGTGAGCGGCAATGCCGAGGAGACCCATCAGCTCGCCGACCGCGGCCTGAGCTACCGGGTCATCTACGACCGCTCGGCGCTGACGATCCCGGGCCGGATGGCGGAGGTCTGGCGGGGCATCCAGCACGGCGAGCGGGCCAGGGTCGCCACCGAGGTGCCGATGAAGATGCTCATCTGCGACGACCGGTTCGCGGTCATCCCGGTGATGACCGGCGGGAGGATGACCGAGGCGGCTTACCTGGTGTATCCGTCGACGCTGCTGGACGCGTTCATCGCGCTGTTCGAGACGTTGTGGGAGCGCTCGGTCGCGGTCAACCGGCCCGGTGAGGAGCTGCCGGACGGGTTGTCGGACCGCAGCGCCGAACTGCTCGGGCTGCTGGCCGGCGGCGCCACCGACGAGGCGATCGCGCGCACCCTGGGCTGGAGCGTGCGCACGGTGCACCGGCACGTGCACCGGATCATGGAACTGGTCGGCGCCGAGACCCGGTTCCAGGCCGGCATGGAAGCGGTTCGCCGCGGCTGGCTCTGAGCCCATGACATCACCTCTGAACAGGATGAAAGCTCCGACCGGGTCGGCACTGCTACTGGAGGCCCTGCTCCGCAGCGGCTTGAACGACGTCGTCGCCGTCGAGCCGACCACGGGCGGGCTCGCGGCGCTCGCCGGGATAGCCGCCCGCCGCGGCGCGCCGCCGGTGTTCGTCAAGGCCCTCGCCGAGCCGCCGGCCGACGACGTCTTCGTCGCGGAGGCCGATGGGCTGGCCGCCCTGCGCGGCATCGGCGGCGCGCCGACCCCTGACGTGCTGCTGGCGAACCGGGACCTGCTGGTGTTGTCGATGCTTGCGCCCAGACCGCACAGCGAGAGCTTCTGGGAGCAGTTCGCGCACCTGCTCGCGCGCCTGCACACGAGCACGGTCCACCCGCGTTTCGGCTGGCACCGCGACAACTGGCTGGGCCGACGCCGCCAGGTCAACACCTGGCACGACGACGGCTTCGCCTTCTTCGCACAGCACCGGCTGCTGCGCTGGCTCGACCAGCCCCGGGTCGAGGCCGCGCTCGACCGGGCGGACCGCTCGGCGCTGGAACGGCTGTGCCACCGGCTGCCCGAGCTGCTGCCCGACCGCCCGGCCTGCCTGACGCACGGCGACCTGTGGGCGCAGAACATCATGGCCACCGCGGACGGCCGACCGGCGCTGATCGATCCGGCGGTGTCCTACATGTGGGCCGAGGTCGACCTGGCCCACGTGTGGACGACCTCACCGCCGCCCGAAGCCTCCCGCTTCTTCGCGATCTACGCGGAACTGACCTCCTTGGACAGCGACTGGCGCAGCCGTATGCCGATCATCCAGCTCCGGCAGCACCTCGCCGTGCTGGCCCAGTTCGACGACGACTGGGGCGCCGGCGACCTCATCCGCGCCACCCTGGCCCCTTTCCGTCGCCGGTCGGGCCCCTGACCCGGTTCGCCGCGGCGCGGGGGGGGGGGGCGGCCCCCCCCCCCCCCCCCCGGGGGGGGGGGGCCCCCCCCGGCTACGGTGTGGGGTTGTGGGGGGGGGGGGGGGTTT
>NZ_JBEZEB010000006.1:398180-407770 GCF_040648615.1 Catellatospora sp. NPDC049111
GCGCGGGGGTGGTGGCCACCACCCCCGCGCCGCCGGTCAGGCGATGGCGCAGGCCGCTCCGTTGAGCGTGAAGGAGGCGGGCTTCGCGGTGTTACCGGTGTGGGTCGCCTGGAACCCGATGCTGACGGATCCGCCGGCGGGGATGGCGGCGTTGTAGGCCAGGTTCCTGGCGGTCACCTGCCCGCTGGTCGGCGCGTAGACCGCGTTCCAGCCGGAGGTGATGGCCTGGCCGCCGGGCAGGGTGAAGACCAGGGACCAGCCGTTGACGGCGGCGGAACCCGTGTTGGTGATGGTGATGTTCTCGACCAGGCCGTTGTTCCACGCGTCGATGGCGCTGGTGACACGGCAGGAACCGGTGCCGGGCGGCGCGGACGGGCTCGGCGACGGGGACGGGCTCGCCGGTGCGCTCGGACTGGGTGACGGGGACGGGCTGGCCGGGGTGCTCGGGCTAGGCGGGGTGCTCGGGCTGGGCGGGGTGCTCGGACCGGCGGTCAGGCCGAAGAACGCGACGGCGGCCGCCGCCATGCCACTGGACGGCAGGCTGTGGCCCGCCCCCTGAATGCTGAGCGCCTCGACCCGCACGGTGCCCGACGCATCGGCGTAGCGGCGGCGGTTCCAGTTGGCCTGCGGGGTGTCGGAGGAGGTGGGCGTCTGGCCGAGTCCGTGCACGTTGGTCCACTGCTCGATCGACTCCTGCAGCAGCGAGTACGGCACGAGGGTGTCGCTGGTGCCGTGCCACAACTGCACCCGGGGCCGCGTGCCGGTGAAACTCGGATTGACCTGCCGGACCGCGTCACCCCACTGCTGCGGGGTGCGGTTCATGCCGCCGCCGGTGCACTGGCTGCTTCCCGGTGGGTAGTCGGCCGCGTTGGCGAAGCAGTTGAACGGCACGCCCATGAACGACGCTCCGGCCTTGAACCGGTCCGGGTAGAGGGCGAGCATGTGCTGGGTCATCATGCCGCCCGACGAGCTTCCCGTGGCGTAGACACGGTTGGCGTCGCCGCCGTACTGCAGCACGGCGTGGGCGACCATCGACATGATCGAGACCGGGTCGCTGCCGCCGTCGCGGCGTTTGGCGGCATCCGACCACGTGTCGAAACACCTGCCGAACCCGGCCTCCTGCATGGCGCTCGGGTAGATGACGATGAAGCCGTACTGGTTGGCCAGCGACGCGAACTCGCTGCCGGAGTAGAAGCCGGGGCCCGAGCCCCCGCAGCCGTGCATGGCGACCACGATCGCGGGGTTGGCCGGGCGGGAGTCGGGCACGTAGACGTGCATGCGCATGCCGCCCGGGTTGCTGCCGAAGTTCGTCACCTCGACCAGAGAGGCGGCGAACGCGGGCTGGACCGCAGGAATCGTGACTCCGGCGACCGCCAGCGAGGCAGCGAGGGCGAGCAGCAGCTTTCGCTTGATCTTCTTCACGGTGTGTCTCCTTGGTTCCCCGCACGGGTCGGGGAGAGGCCGTGCCGCCGCGCTCACGCGACGGGCGCACGGCAAACCGGACGGCGGCTGACGGCGTGATGGCCCGAGGTGGTGGCACTCGTCCCGCCGATGCCACTGGACGGCCGCGTTGCCCGGTCGTCCGCACGTGGCCACGCACCGCGCAGGTCCGCCGTGTTCTGGGCTGCGACCGGTCCCGACGCCCGGTTCCGCGACCGTCGCATGACACATAGAGTCCCCTGTGGACGCAAAACTGTCAATCGATGTACGGCGATAGGTTTACCGTCGGCACCGGTCCGCGGTGGTGCCAGCCCCACCTGGCGGCATCGGACCAGCACTATCGATCCCCGGTGGTCGGCTGCCTAGCGTCGTGGACATGGACGAAGACATCCCCGCCCTCGCCGTCGAGGCCCTCACCAAACGACACGGAACCGGCGCGGGCGCCGTCGACGCGCTCCTCGGCGTCGACCTCACCCTCGCCCGCGGCACGTTCACGGCCGTCATGGGCCCGTCAGGCTCCGGCAAGTCCACCTTCCTGGCCTGCGTGGCGGGCCTGGAGCAGCCGACGTCCGGCCGCGTCGTGCTGGAGGGAGCCGACGTCACCCAGTGGGACGAGGCCAGGCGCACCCGGATGCGCCGGGACCGCATCGGTTTCGTGTTCCAGGACTTCAGCCTCGTCCCCTACCTGACCGCGGCGGAGAACGTGGCACTGCCCGCCCGCCTGGCCGGGCGGCGCGCCGACCCGCAGGCCGTGCGGCAGGCGCTGGCTCGGGTGGGGCTGGCGGACCGGGCCGGGCACCTGCCCGGCGCACTGTCCGGCGGCCAGCAGCAGCGGGTCGCCATCGCCCGCGCGCTGGTCACCCGGCCCGCTCTGCTGCTGGCCGACGAGCCCACCGGCGCGCTCGACAGCACCACCGCCCGCGAGGTGCTGTCGCTGCTGCGGGCAGCCGTCGACGAGCTGGGGCAGACGACGGTGATGGTCACCCACGACCCGGTCGCGGCCTCCCGCGCCGACACCGTCGTGTTCCTGGTCGACGGGAAGATCGCCGGGCGGATGGCCGCCCCCACCGCCGACGCCGTCGCCGCGCAGCTGGCCCACCTCGACCAGCTCACCCGGGCAGCCCGATGACCGCCCTGGCCCTGCGCTCGCTGCGCCACCGTATCCCCGCCGCCGTGGCGACCCTGGCGGCCGTCCTGCTCGGCACCGCGCTGATGGCGTCGTTCGCCACCCTGGTGCAGTCGGCCGGCGGCGCGCACGACGACGACCGCGAGCTGCTGATCATCATGGGCGCCGTCGTCGGCGGCTGGGGGTCGCTGATCGTGCTGTTCTCGGTGGCCTCGACCGTCGGCATCGTCGCCGAGCAGCGGATCGGCGAGGCCGCCCTGCTGCGGACCATCGGCGCGACCCCGCGGCAGGTGCGGGCCCTGATCGTGTACGAGGCCACCGCCGTGACGCTGCTCGCGGCGGCCGTCGGCGCGGGCGTCGCCGTGTTCGGCGGCCGGGCCCTGTTCGACGCCGTGCAGCGCGGCGGGCTGATCTCGACCGCGTCGGCCTACGGCGGAGGTCCGGCCGCACTGACCGCGGCGGCCGGGGTGGTGGTGCTGGTCAGCGTGGTCGCCGCAGTGATCTCATCGAGACGCGCCGACCGTGGGCCCGCCGCGTTCTCGCTGCGCCAGGCGGATGTTCCGGACCGCCGTCTGCCCCGGTGGCGGGCCCTGACCGGCGTCGTGCTGGCCGGGTCCGGGGCGGCCGCGGCGGTCGTCACCGTCACCGTCACCGGTAAATCCGCCGACCCGTACGCCGCGATGCAGACCTCGGGGTCGGCCGCGATCGTGGCCGGTGTCGGGCTGGCCGCGCTGGCCCCGGTGCTGCTGCGGGCGCCGGCCCGGGCGCTGCGCCCGCTGCTGGCCAGGTCGGGCGGCGGCTACTTGGCCGCCGAGAACACGACCCGGCGGGCCCACGTGTTCGCCGCGATGCTCGCCCCGGTCATCGTGTTCGTGTCGACCGCCGTCGGGACGCTGCTGATGGTCGGCATCGACGGCCGTACCCGCGACGCGGCGAGCGATCCCGAGGGCGTCGCCGACACCATCACGACGATCAACGCGGTGGTCATCGGGATGATCTGCCTGTTCGCGGCCATCATGGTGGTCAACGCGGCCGTCGCCGCGGTGGTCCACCGCCGGGCCGAACTCGACCGGCTGTGGCGTCTCGGCGCGACGCGCGGGCAGCTGCGTGCCGGCGTCGTGCTGGAGGCGGCGGTCGTGGCGGCGGTCGGGATCGTGTTCGGGCTGCTGGGCTCGACGGCGACGGCCGTGCCGTACGCGATCGTCCGGCACGAAGGCGTGCTGCCCGACGGTCAGCTGTGGCTGGTGCCGGCGGTCGCGGCCGTCGCGGCGGCGCTGGCCGTCGCCGCCGCCTGGAGTGCACACCGGCGGGCGGACCGGTGGAAGACTCTGCGTTCATGAAGACCTCGCACGGGTGGTCGGCGCCGCTGTCGGCGGTGCCGGCCACCGCCGTCGACCGCGCCGGGCTGGTGCAGCGGCTGCGGCTCACGGCGCTGTCGGCGGGCCATGCCGGGGCGGGGATCGCGGCACTGGTGCTGGCGCTGCTCATGACCGGCGCGTTCCCGGCGCTGCTGTCGCTGACCGGGTTGCTGATGCTGTGGCTGCTCGTCCCGCTGGCGGCCGGGCTGGCCCGGGTGCACCGCACGGTCGCGGCACGGGTGCTGGACGAACCCGTCACCGCCGGGTACGCCGACACCACCGGCCGCAACCCGGTCACCGCCATGGCGATCTGGGTCCGCGACCCGGCGCGGTGGCGCGACTTCGCGTTCTGCTGGTTCGCCGGCACCGGCGGCCTGGCCATGTCCCTGGTGCCGGTGCTGCTCCTGGTCGGCCCGGCGGCGCACGTCGTCATCGGCGCGGCGCAGGGCAGCCTGCTGTGGAGCACGACCGCCTTCCTGCTGCTGGGGCCCGCGCTGCTGGGCTGGTGGTTCGTCACCGTGCCGCTGGTCCGCGCCCGGCTGCGCGCCGACCAGGCCATCCTCGGCCACTCCCGCAGCGAGCGGCTGCGCCGGCGGTTGGACCAGGTCGTCGAGTCCCGCACCGCGACCGTCGACCACAACGCCGCCGAGCTGCGCCGGATCGAACGCGACCTGCACGACGGCGCGCAGGCGCGGATCGCGGCCGCGGGCATGAACGTCGGGCTGGCGGAGAAGCTGGTGTACACCGACCCGGACTCGGCCGTCGAGTTGCTGCGGGAGGCCCGGGAGACCACGGTCAGCGCGCTGGAGGACCTGCGTACGCTCGTGCGGGGCATTCATCCGCCGGTCCTGGCCGACCGGGGGCTCGGCTGGGGTGTCGAGGCCCTGGCCATCCCGATCCCCATCCCGGTCACCGTCGCGCTGCGCCTGCCGCGGCTGCCCCCGCCGGTCGAGTCGGCCGTCTACTTCGCCGTCGCGGAGTGCCTGGCGAACGTGGCCAAGCACGCGCGGGCGTCGCGGGCCTGGGTGGTCGGCGACCACGACGGCGATACGCTGCGGCTGACCGTCGGCGACGACGGCGAAGGCGGCGCCGACCCGCGCGGCGGCGGGCTGGCGGGGGTGGCCCGGCGGCTGGCGGCCTTCGACGGGACGCTGACCGTGACCAGCCCGGCCGGTCACGGGACCGAGGTGCGGATGGAGGTGCGGTGCCAGGCCCGCTGAGAGCCCTCGTGGCCGAGGACCAGATGCTGCTGCGCGTCGGTCTGACCAGGATCCTCGACGCCGCCGGCATCGCGGTCGTCGCCGCGGTCGCCGACGCCGAGGCGCTCGCCGCAGCGCTGGGCCGCGACGACGTCGACGTCGCGATCGTGGACGTGCGCCTGCCCCCGACGCTGACGACCGAGGGCCTTGAGGCGGTGATCAGGGCGCGCTCGTCCCGGCCCGGCCTGCCCGTGCTCGTGCTCAGCCAGTTCGTCGAGCCGCTGTACGCCCGCGAACTGCTGGCCGGGGGCGCCGGGTCGGTCGGCTACCTGCTCAAGGACCGGGTCGTCGACGTCGACGGATTCGTGGCGGCCGTACGCCAGGTCGCCGGTGGCGGCACGGTGCTCGACCCGGAGGTCGTGGCCGGGCTGCTCAGCGCCCGGCCGCTCGACCGCCTCACCGGCCGCGAGCGGGAGGTGCTCGCGCTCGTGGCCCAGGGCCGGTCGAACGCCGCGATCGCCACCCGGCTGCACGTCACCGAGAAGGCCGTCGACAAGCACATCAACAACATCCTGACCAAGCTGGACCTGTCGCCGACCCTCGACGACAACCGCCGGGTGCTGGCCGTGCTCGCCTGGCTCGACGCCGCCTGAGGCCGCCGCCGGACATGGACCTGGCCGAGATCCTCGCACAGCTGCGATCCGCGCCAGGTCCACCGACCGGATCCGGTGATGAACCGCCGGAGTCGTCAGACTGACGGGGCAGTGGCGCCTTCGGCCTGCCACTGCGCTTCGTGGCCGGGTTCCGGCAGCACCCGGCCCCCTTCGACGGCCGATTGCGCCGGGCTGTCCTCGATGACGACCAGCACCCGCGCCTCCTCCACCCCGGCGATACGCGCCGCGGCGGCCGACACCTGCAGCGCCAGCCGGGTGGTGTCCTGCTGCGGGTGGCCACGCCGCGACCAGCCGCTGATCAGCACCGGACGGCCGGGTTTCGCCCCGACGTACACGTCCTCCGGCGGCAGTTCGGTGAACACCACGTTGACGTACTCCGGTGGCACGTGGTTGATGTCGGAGTGGATTCTGGTGATCTCCGCGGCGAGCGCGGCCTTGGCCCGGGCGCTCAGCGTGCCCTTGGCGGTGGTGCAGCTGTAGAGCGGCATCTCGCACCTCACCGAATGCTGTCGCCCGCGGCGCTCAGAGCGCGGTCTTCTCAGGCTTGGTGTGCACCACGATGACGGTGGGACCGGCGGTCCCCAGCGCGGCGGTGAACTCGGACTCCAGCTGCTCGGTCGTGGTGACCTCGACGCTGCGGCAGCCGAAGCCGCGGGCCACGCCCGCGATGTCCAGTCCGGGCAGGTCGAGTCCGGGCACGCCCGGGGTGTGCTCCAGCTCGGCGAAGGACTTCAGGATGGAGTACTCGCCGTTGCGCATGGCCACGAACACGATGGGCAGCTGGTGCTGGGCGGCGGTCCACAGTGCCTGGATGGAGTACTGGAAGGACCCGTCGCCGATCAGGGCGATCACCGGGCGCTTCACCTGCTGGGCTTTCAGGCCCATGGCGATGCCGATCGTGGCCGGCAGCGCCCACCCGATGCCGCCGCTGGGCGTGCCGTAGAACGACTGCGGCTCGGTGGTCGGCAGCCATTGCATGTGCTGGCCCATGGTCGACGTGGACTCGTTGACGATGACCGCGTGCGGCGGCCGGACCCGGCTCAGCGCCGCGTACACCTCCTCTGGCGTCAGCGGGCTGCTCGGCGTGGCGGGCAGCTTGCGCGGCCACTCCAGCGGCGGCGGCGCGGTGCGGGCGCCGCCGGCGGCCACGAGCTCGACGAGCTGCCGGATCGCCTGCCGGGTGTTGCCGAGCAGGCTGTCGCCGACGCGCGCGGCACCGGCCACCGCGGGATCCTGGGTGATCTGCAGCAGATCCGTGCCCGCGGGCAGGACGTCGCCGGAAACCCAGGGGTAGTACCGGAACACCTCGGCGCCGATGACGACGACGAGGTCGTGTCCGGCCAGCCGCTCGCTGACGCTCTTCAGGGACATGCCCAGCGGCCCCTGGTAGAGCGGGTGATCCTCGGGGAACGAGGTGCGGTCGGCCAGGGGCGCCCCGTAGACGGCGGCGTTGAGCTTCTCGGCCAGCGCCACGGCGTCCTGCCATCCGCCCGCACGGTCCACATCCGGGCCGAAGACCAGGGCGGGATGCTGGCTGTCGCTGATGCGGCCGGCGAAGTGGCGCAGGCGTTCCGGGTCGGGCGCGTAGCTGCTGCTGACCGAGCGGCGTACGGCGGGTCCGTCCAGGGGCTGGTTCCAGTCGTCGAGCGGGATGGACAGGAACACCGGGCCCGCGGGCGGCTGCAGTGCCATGGCGTACGCCCGCATGAACGCCTCG
This sequence comes from Catellatospora sp. NPDC049111, assembly GCF_040648615.1. Lineage (NCBI taxonomy): Bacteria > Bacillati > Actinomycetota > Actinomycetes > Micromonosporales > Micromonosporaceae > Catellatospora > Catellatospora sp. NPDC049111. The sequence goes on from NZ_JBEZEB010000006.1 coordinate 405,695, forward strand.
GGCACCGCCTCGGCGCGGGCCGGCTCGTAGGACCACTTCACCCAGGGACGCGGCATCATCGTCGCGTCGGGGCTGCTCAGGTAGGGGTCGCCGACGAGCATCTCCCGGTGCTGCTGCCCCGCGGTGATGATGAGCGGCGTGTGGCCCTTGTTGACGGCGATCAGGTTGCCCATGCTGTTGCCGAGCCCCGCGCAGGAGTGCAGGTTGACCAGTGCCGGACGGCCGGTGGCCTGCGCGAAGCCGTCGGCCATCGCGATCGCCGACGCCTCCTGCAGCGCCAGGACGTAGTGGAAGTCGTCGGGAAAGTCCTGTAGGAAGGTCTGCTCGGTCGATCCCGGGTTGCCGAACACCGTGGTCAGGCCCAGCGAGCGGAGCAGGTCATAGGTGACACTGTGGACGGTCGTCTTGATGTTGTTCATGTCAGCAGTCCGCTCCTCGTAGGTGAGCACACCGGGCGACCGCTGCATGCGGCTACCGCTCATCGGCCGCCGCCGCCCACGATCACGGAACCTACACAGCGTACATTTACAACTACGCCGTGTAGTGACCACTGCCGGATGGTAGTGGCGGTTCGACCCATCTCCGCACGGTCGGACCGCCGTTCGTACCGGGACGCTTTCGGTGTTGACTGGTGAAGGCGGCCCGGTACGTGATGCTTGTCCGGTTCAGGGGACGAGCGCTCCGTCGCGGAGCGTGACGACGCGGTCGGCCATCTCCATGAGCGCCGCGTCGTGGGTGGCGACCAGTGCGGTCATGCCCCGGGCGTGGACCAGGGCGCGGAGCAGGTCCATGATCTGGCGGCCGGTCTCGGAGTCGAGCTGGCCGGTCGGCTCGTCGGCGATGAGCAGCTGCGGGTCGTTGGCCAGCGCGCGGGCCACCGCCACGCGCTGCTGCTGGCCACCGGACAGCTCGTAGGGCCGCTGGTTGGCGTGCCCGCCCACCCCGACCAGCTCCAGCAGCACCGACACCCGCTGGTCCCGCTCGGCCGGGCGCACCTTCGCCAGCCGCAGCGGCACCCCGACGTTCTCCGCCGCGGACAGGATCGGCACGAGCCCGAACGACTGGAACACGAACCCGATCACGTCCCGGCGCAAAGCGACCAGCTGCGCCTCGGCCGCCGAGGTGATCTCCTGCCCGGCGATGAACACCTTGCCCGAGGTGGGCCGGTCCAGCCCGCCGATGATGTTGAGCAGGGTCGTCTTGCCCGCACCCGACCGGCCGCGCACCGCGACCAGCTCACCACGGCCCGCGGTGAACGACACGTCGCGCACCGCGTGCACGACCTTGCCCGCCCGGCCGAAGTCACGGCTGACACTCTCCACCCTGACCAGTTCCTCAGCCACGGCGCACCTCCACATGGTCGGACTCCAGGTTCAACTTCACCCGGTCCTTGAGCTCCAACTCCTGCACGAACGACTGCGGCAACTGCATCCGCCCCGCCCGGTCCAGCACCGCGTACTCCTCACTGACCAGCTCCGTGCCGCCGTCGGCGGTGGTCCGCGAACTGCGCCGCACCTCCGAGGCCAGCCGCCCGTCACGGATCGCCACCGTCCGGCGGACCTGCGTGGCCACGTTCGGATCGTGGGTCACCACGACCACGGTCACCCCCAGCTCGGCATTGATCGTCTGCAACGCGCCGAACACGTCCGCGGCGGTCGACTCGTCCAGCTCACCGGTCGGCTCGTCGGCGAACAGCACCTCCGGGTCGTTGGCCACCGCCAAAGCGACCGCGCAGCGCTGCTGCTCACCACCCGACATCTGATCCGGGCGGCGGTCCGCGCAGTAGCCGACGCCGACCATCTCCAGCAACTCCATCGCCCGCTCGCGCGCCCTACGGCCCGAGCGCGTGCCCGCCAACCGCATCGGCGTGACCACGTTCTCCAGCGCGGTCAGATACGGCAGCAGATTGCGGCCGGTCTGCTGCCACACGAACCCGACCATGTGCCGCCGGTACGACAACCTGCGCCCCGCCTTCATGGTGAGCAGGTCGTACTCGCCCACCCGGGCGATGCCCGCGGTCGGCACGTCCAGCCCCGACAAGATGTTGAGCAGCGTCGACTTGCCCGACCCGGACGC